>CAYLHR010000084.1:0-9020 GCA_964383335.1 uncultured Lachnospiraceae bacterium | reverse complement strand
CGTTTTTCGGATCAGCGAAAAACTCGCTTAACGGAAACAGGGCCTTGCCCTACAAAGAAAAACCGGAATTCCCTTAAACGGAATTCCGGTTCTTTTGATATCGGGGCAGCGGGATTTGAACCCACGACCTCTTGACCCCCAGTCAAGCGCGCTACCAAGCTACGCCATACCCCGAAGCGCTTTTCCGCGCCCCGCATGAGGACACTTAAAAAGCACAAGTAACATTATCTACATAATCGGCTCATTTGTCAACCTGTTTTCAGGAATTCGTTCTCACTCACTTCTAAGAGCGTCGATCGGGTTCAGCTTGGACGCCTGCATGGCGGGCAGAAGTCCGAACAAAATGCCGATTCCCATCGAAAATGCGACCGCAATAACGCAGGCCGGAATGCTGATCGACGAGGGGACGTCCGCCGCCCTCGACACGATGCCCGACAGGAAGATGCCGCTGCCGACCCCCAGGAGACCGCCGAAGCTTGTGAGCACAGCCGCCTCCGTGAGGAACTGGCCCGCGATCGTTCTTCTCTTCGCGCCCAGCGCCTTCTTAAGTCCGATCTCGCGCGTTCTCTCCGTGACGGAGACAAGCATGATATTCATGACGCCGATTCCGCCGACGAGAAGAGATATTCCCGCGATAAATACAAGCTGCATGTTGGTGGTATTCGCCATCTGCTGCATCTCGCTCGCCCGCTTCATGAGATCGTCCGCCTCGTAGGTGAACTTGGATTTGGGCTCGATCTGGAGGGCCGTCAGCGCCTTGGCCACATTTTTCCCGGCCTCCGTCATCTGGTCCGTGGATTCAGCGTGAACCGCCACACTCTGGGGCTCATCGTAACGGAATACGATGGGCCAGACCTCCGTCGGGATAAAAATGCAGCCGGCCGAGGACTCGGAATACGTATAATAGTCCTCCATGCTGTTGATTTTCGGGGAAGAAGAAGCCCTCTTTTCCGCCACTCCGATCACGACAAAGGGTTCCCTCGCGATCTCGATCGTCTTTCCGACCGGGTTGTCCCCGGCGAACAGGGTGGAGGCCGCGGATGAATCAACAATCGCACACTTATGATACGTCTTCATATCATAATCCGAAAACCCCCGCCCGTAATTGACCGAGTAGTCGTTCACCGACAGATAGTGCGTATCTACGCCAAGAAGCATGCCGTTGTAAGCCGTGTTCTGATAGTAAACATTCTCGCTGTACTCTCTCGCTCTGTAGAGAGAGACCTCCGAGACGCCGCGCAGGGTCTCCAGGTTCTTTCTTGTCTGTTCCGTGATGACACTCACGCCCTTCGGAACGCCCGAATACTGCAGATCGTACTGTCCTCCGTTCTGCCGGAGCGTGACCGTGACGACATTATTTCCGGATCCGATCAGATTCTCCTTGATCTGGTCATTCGTCCCCTTAATGATCGACACGATCGCGATGATCGAGGCAATTCCTATGATGATGCCCAGCATCGTAAGGAATGACCTCAATTTGTGGCTCCATATTCCCTGAAAGGACAGGGATATATTTTCAATCATCAGGATTCCTCCCTGTTATCAGCCGTAGAGCTCGTCGATTCCGACAATCTCCGTCGCGGCTCCCTCTGTGACATCCGTCCCGTAGGGGAACGCGATATAATCCTCCCCGGTGATTCCGCCCCGGATCTCGACCATATAGGCATCCGGCGACTTTCCGACCTGAATTCTCTGCTTCTCGAGTCTGCCGTCCTCTCCCATCTTGAACACATAGGACGTGGAGCCGTCCGTCCGGACGAACATCTTTTCCATCACCATGCTGTCGCCGGCAGAGATATCACCGTATTTGACGCTCACGTAGTCTCCCTCGCGAAGCTCGGAATCGCCGTCCACGTAAACCTTTACCGGGTAGAAGGACACGTTGGGATTTCCGCCTCCGAACCAGGAATCGTTGTTCCCCTGCGGATACTCCCCGATCTCCTTGATCGTTCCCGTCACGGACTGACCGTCACCGTCATAGGAAGTCACTTCGACCTCCTGATCCGGCTTAAGAGTCAGAATATCCAGCTCACTGACGCCGATCGAGATATTGTATCCGCCGCCGCCGGAAACCGTGACCACCGGCTCATTGTTCTGGAAGGCCGTCTCCGGATCACGCACAACCTTGACGACGCCCTTTATTTTGGCTCTCACGGATCCGTCCCCGGCCTCCGCTTTCATCTCCTTCAGATTGAGCTCCGCCATCTTATAGTCAAGCGTCAGATCCCGGACTTCCTTCTCCTTGGTTTTTCTCATATCCGCGATTTCGTCAGCGGTATACGTTCCGTTCTCATCGACGTCCGAGTCGCTGATATCGAGAGAGGACGGCGACTCATCGTCTTCATCCGAGTCAGCCTCGCTGATCACGCCTCCCTCTTCTTCATCATCCTCTTCCACGTCGTCGACGTCGTCCAGGCCCTCGGCGTCTGCTCCGTCCGCAACATCGGCTCCGTCCGCACCATCCGCTCCGTCCTCGTCATCCGCGTCACTCTCACCGGCGTCCTTGCCCACCATATCGGGGTTGTAAGGGCGCACGGCGACATCCTGCTCGTCGCGGATGAGGTGCATTGCGTAGGTCTGGACGAGCGCCCCTTCGGGGCTGTCGGATTCATGAATTTCAAGAAGCACCCAGACCTCGTTCGGGCAGCCGGTGAGATCCACATAGGGGACCTCCGAGGTCTCCGGATCCTCCGCATCGGCGGAAGCCTCTGAGGAAGCAGAATCCTCCGAAGAAGCCGGATCCTCCGACGCCTCTTCCGCCGGAAGCTCGGAGCCCTCCTCGGCCGGAAGCTCGGAGCCCTCCTCGACCGGGAGTTCGGAGCCCTCCTCCTCATCGGTATTCTCGGGAATAACCACGTTGTTTTCCGTCACATTAGTTACTTCATGTCCCTCTTCGATATTCTGATCCGAAGGTTCACCCTGCAGAGTGTCCGTCTCATCGACCACCTGACCCTCTTCAACCACCTCATCGGGGGCCTCCGCTTCCGCGCCGAACACCGCGACAGGCAGAAGGCCTGCCCGCTGGAGAATCAGCGACGTCTTCGAGGTCTTGGATTTCTTTGATTTTTCCGAGAGCGCCTTCACATCCTCCGGCAGCCAGTCGTCGGGCCGGAACATCAGAAGCATGTCCTCGTTGGAGAGAGCATCCCTCGCTCCCCATAAATAAATATAGGGATCTTCCATCGTTCCGGATCCGCTCATGCGGAGCGGCGTCCTCTCGGGCATAAGCAGCTCCTCGGGCATGGGGCCGTCCGGCTCCTCTTCATTCTCAGTGGGTTCCCCCTCCTCCGACTCGGAGGACGGGCTTAAGCGGCCGATCTTCTCAAGGTCCTCCCTTGCCCGCTTGAGGCTGAGTTCGATCTGGAGCAGCTCATTTTCCGCCTTCTCGATCTGAATGTCGGTGAGCGTCGTATCATAATTAAACAGCGGGTCTCCCTTTTTGACCTCCTGTCCCTCTTTCACCAGCATCTCGGTCACGGTCTGCGTATTGCTCAGATACACGGTCTGCATCCGGTCGAGCGCCACCGTCCCGTAGGCCTGCTGCTGTTCCTCCATATAGTACTCGGCGGGCATGACAACCTCCGAGACAGAGACTACCTTGACCGGCTTCTTTCTGGAATTCCGGTAGAACCGGAATCCGCCGTAGGCGCCTCCGCACACAAGCGCCGCGATCACCACCGCGATGATCAGGCGCTTTATGATCTTATTCATCCGGATCCTCCCCGTCTGCGCTGCTGCCGGTCCCGCTTTCCGTTGCCGGCTCCTCCGAAGTCAGTTCCTTCGACACCTCTTCTTCCGGTGCCGGTTCCTCCGAAGTCAGTTCCTTCAGTACCCCTTCTTCCGGTGCCGGTTCCGTAAGCGTCTCTTCCTCAGATGCCTGCTCTTCCGCTGCCGGTTCCGTAAGCGTCTCTTCCTCAGATGCCCGCTCTTCCGCTGCCGGTTCGGAACCGCCTCCTCCGGTCAGGACTCCGTCGAAAATGTGGTACACCGTCTCCGCGTGACCGGCTATATTGGCGTCGTGTGTGATCATGATAATGGTGGATCCGCTCGCGTGGAGCTCATGAAACAGCTCCATGACCTGCCTTCCGGACGCGGAATCCAGCGCGCCCGTCGGCTCGTCCGCGAGCAGAAGCTTCGGTTTTCCCACGATGGCCCGCGCGATGGCCACTCTCTGACACTGTCCGCCGGACAGCTGGTCGGGCGTGTGGGTCATGCGGTCCTCGAGTCCGACAATCTTCAGCGCCTCAGCGGCCCTTTTTCTCCGCTCGCCCTTTCTGATTCCCGCAAAGAGAAGCGGCAGCGCGACGTTGTCGAGCGCCGTCATGCGCGGCAGAAGATTGAACTGCTGAAATACGAAGCCGATGTCGCGGTTTCTGATCTCGGCCAGCTTGTTATCGCTGCATTTTCCGATATCCGCTTCCCCGAGGATGTATGTGCCGGAGGTCGGCACATCCAGACAGCCGATGATATTCATCAGGGTGGATTTACCTGATCCGGAGGGACCCATGATCGCGATGTAGTCCCCCTCGTTCACCTCGAGGCTGACATCCTTCAGCACATGGAGAATGGACCGGCCCATGGGATAATCCTTGTAAATATTGTTCATGCTGAGAATCATCCCGCTATTTCCCCCATATCCTCCAGTTCCTCGGAGTCAAACTCCTCATCCTCGAAGAAATCTCCGCCTTCGTCAAACTCTTCGCCTTCAAATTCCTCGTCCATAAGTTCCTCGTCTTCGAGATCCTCGTCCCCGCCTGCGCTGTTCTTTCTGGCGGAGGATCCCGTATCCTCGAGCTCATCCACCATCTTCTGGAAGGCGGAGCTGTCGTTCCGGGTCACGGGGGAACCCACGGCCGGCTGCGGGGAGACCTCGGCGATATAGTCCTCCATGGTGATCCCTTCGGTGACGAGCCAGGTGTCGTTCTCCTCATTGTAATCTTCCGCGGTCACGGGGCGCTTCTCGATCGTCCCGTTCGCATCCGCGTAGACGCAGGCTTCTTCGGAATCCGGATTCTCTATAAATCCGGACGGCAGGCGGATATCTCCGGCACTTTCACTGCTGCCGTCGTCCTCCGTCATATAGACGTGCTGCCCGATCATAAGGCCCTCGAGGGCGTCGATTTTGACATAGAAGGGATAGCTGGAGGTCGATGACAGATCATCTCCCCCGTCCTCCGAAAAATCAGAGGACTGACTCGACTGTGACGCCGACTTCCTGTCGATCTCCGTCACCGTGCCGTACCACACGGCGGAGTCATCCGTCCGGGAATGGATCACCATCTGCATATCGGTCTGAATGTCATCGATATTCGTCTCGTTGATCGTCCCCTTGATCCGGTAATTGTCAGTCTCGACGAGACGGATAAATGCCTCCCCGGAGCCCGAGTCCGAGTCTCCCTCGTCGACCGTTTCAAGCCCGTCCTCGTCATCCGATCCGAACATCGTGCCGCCGGACGCGGCGTCCGCCGTACCCGCGCTCTCGATTCTTCCGTCAAACGGAGCCGTCACATCCAGATCCTTGGTGGAGGCCTCCAGGCGCTCGATCTCCTTCTCCTTTAGGCCGATATTGTACTGGGTCTCACGGATATCCGTATCCGTCTCCTGAATCTTAAGCGTGTAGTCCAGCTGCTCGTTCTGACCCGCCTTCTGCTTATCCGCCTCGAGCTGGCTCTTCTCCTCCTGTTTGGAGGTCAGCGTATTCCTCTGCTCCTCCAGCTCAAGTCTCGCCTTTTCCAGGTTGTTCTTCGCCTGCTCCGCGTCATAGGTAAAGAGGACGTCTCCCGCCTTCACGTAGTCGCCCTTTTTCACGTTGACCTTCGCCACGTTCTTGTTGCCGTCTTTCCTGATATTGGCTTCATTGCCCGTGCTCACAATACCGAGAAAGATCTGCTTCTGCATCGTGCCTGTCATGGAAGTCAGCATCTCGACCGACTGCACCGGCACCGCGTTCTGTGACTTTGAAGAGCTGCCGCACCCCGCCGCTGACAATGCGAGCACCGCCGCCGTAATGATTGCCGTTCCTCTCTTCATCCCCTTTATAATCCCCCGTCCGTTCTGAAAACCGGTAAAAAGCTGCTTATAATCCCATCCTGTTATCATATTCCAAACGATGAAAATATACAAGAACTGAAATATGCGATGGATTTGCCTCTGTTTTATTATATACAGAAGAATATGTCCCTTATGTGAAATGGAGCCGGAATCCGCATATCCCACCGCTCTGCGGCCGCGCTCAGAGGAGACATCTTAAAAAATCAGCCGGCCGGAAACGCATTTTCCGTTGTCGTTCCGTACCAATTATGATAAACTTCCTCAGTGAAATATCTATAAGCGGCGGCTCACGGCAGCCCCGGACCGAAGCAACTCCACGGCCTGGCAACCAGGCGGCACGAAAGGACTGACAGATAAGTGCTATGAAGGTAGCAGTCATAACAGATACCAACAGCGGAATGAATCCGCAGGACGCCAGGGAACACGGCATCATCCTGCTCCCCATGCCGGTCATTATCGACGGGGTGGAATACAAGGAGCATCAGGACCTGAAGGATTCTTTCTTCTATACCCGGCTGAGGGAGGGGGCGGAGATCGTCACCTCGCAGCCTTCCGCAGGCGATGTCATCGACCTCTGGAAGGAAACCCTGAAAGAATATGACGAGATCGTTCATATCCCGATGTCCAGCGGCCTGTCCGGCTCCTGCCAGAACGCGATGATATACGCAGAGGAATTCGGCGGAAAGGTGCAGGTCGTCAACAACCAGCGCATCTCGGTCACACAGCGCCAGTCCGCGCTCGACGCGGTCATGCTGGCTCTTAACGGCGCTTCCGCCGCCGAGATCCGCGAGATTCTCGAGCGCACACGATTTGAGTCACATATTTATATCATGGTCGACACGCTGACCTACCTGAAAAAAGGCGGGCGCGTGACGCCCGCTGCCGCGATGATCGCGGGGGTGCTGAACCTGAAGCCCGTCCTTCAGATTCAGGGCGAGAAGCTGGACGCCTACTCCAAGTGCAGGGGCATCCGGCAGGCGAAAAAGATCATGCTGGACGCGGTGACAAAGGGCGTGAACGAGGAGTTCGGCGGCGTGAATGCCAATCCGCCGGGCGCCTGGATCGGGCTCGCCCACACGCAGAACTTCGAGGCGGCCGAGGAATTCCGCCAGGAGGCGGCGGCGCATTTTCCCGGATTCGATATTCATGTCGACCAGCTTCCGATCAGCATCGCGACCCACATCGGGCCCGGATCTCTCGCCCTTACATGCACAAAGGTGCTCCCCGGCGGCATGCAGTATAAGTAATCATAAAAGGACGGTCACCCGTCCTTTTTTCATGCACATTATAATGATTCCGCGTCAGCGGTCAAAGAGCTCATCGGAATCCAGAATCACGGTAAACGGTCCGTCGTTCACGAGGGACACATCCATATATGCCCCGAAGATTCCGTGCTCCACCCGCGGAACACTCTTCCTGCACTCCTCGATCACATATTCGTAGAGGGACTCCGCGTGCTCCGGGCTTCCCGCCCTGAAAAATGAGGGCCGGTACCCCTTCCTGCAGTCCGCGTAAAGCGTAAACTGTGAGACAATCAGGAGCTCGCCTCCCACCGCCTCCAGATTGAGATTCGTCTTCCCCTCCTCATCCTGAAAGATCCGAAGGCCCACGAGCTTCCTGATCATGCGGTCACAGATATCCGTCGTATCGGCGTCCTCCGCCCCGACGAGTACGAGAAACCCCTTTCCGATCCGGCCGACCGTCTCCCCGTCCACCCGGACAGAGGCCTCGCGGACCCTCTGTACGATCATTCGCATATCTTCGTTCCTCCCGAATCATTTCCTCGCGTCAGAAGCCAGTAGGCGCCCATCGTCTGCCCCGGCTCATCCGTCACGTCATCGCTCAGATAGGCCGCAAGGCCGGGATCCGCCGGCTGCCAGGACAGCGCGGCATCCACGCTCCCGAATTCAATCTCGGCGTACCAGAATTCCGTCGGCTGCCCCTCGTCGACGTGGTTTACCTCCAGGCGATATCCGTCGGGCAGCAGATAGGTTCTCCGAATTTTGGGAATAAGCGGAAGGCCGATCATCTGCTCGAGCTCCGCGAACTGTTCCGCTGTGACCTCAATCTCCGTCTCCAGCCGGGCGATCCCGCTCCCCTTCTTAAAGCACAGCACATAGACCGGCTCACTGCCTGTATCCGTCTCTTTCCTGATCCGGACCGTCGGCCTCACAGTCAGATAGCCCTGGCGCATGCTCTGCTCTCTCACCTGCGGAAGGCCCTCCGGCCACCCGCTCACCATCCACTTGCGCTCTATCTCCATCTCACTCATCCCATCCTTCGTGCACACGGTAGATAATCAGAATATTTCTCACAAATTCGCCTTCTTCAAGGGTAAGATCCTCCGGATCGGACGCCGGGGGAAGCTTCGGATCCTCCTCTGTAAACTCCAGGTCCACCCAGCTCCAGGCGGCCGCCTTCGCCTCCCGAAGCGCGAGATCCAGGGTTGCCCCCTCCGCCTCGCACATCTCAAGATCCGGAAAGCGGGCGTGAAACCTGCCGTCCGGCAGCTCCTTTATCACGGCGGGATAGATAAATCTCATACGATTCTGCTTCCTTTCCATTTTGATCGGGAGAGCGCTTCTCCCTGAACAGATAACAATATACAATATCCGGCCGTATTTTTAAAGCAGAAGAAGCCCGGCTGACCCGGACTTCTTCTTAAAAAGTTCAATATAAAACGCATGGGGCGGAAAATCAGAACTTTCCTGCCTCGGCAGCGCCCTGTACCGCAACCGCGACAGCGACGGTCGCGCCGACCATCGGGTTGTTGCCCATTCCGATAAGGCCCATCATCTCGACGTGCGCCGGGACGGAGGAGGAACCCGCGAACTGCGCGGAGCTGTGCATACGGCCCATCGTATCCGTCATTCCGTAGGAAGCCGGACCGGCGGCCATATTGTCGGGATGCAGCGTGCGGCCCGTGCCGCCGCCGGAAGCAACGGAGAAGTACTTCTTGCCCGCTTCCA
>CAYLHR010000083.1:0-9097 GCA_964383335.1 uncultured Lachnospiraceae bacterium | reverse complement strand
GTTGGAGAACTCGGGAGCACCGATGGTGAGGATCGGGATATCCAGCGGATTCTTCGCGAGCTCGATATTGATCTTGGCGTTTTTGATGCCGGCCCTGTATGTCTCAAGGGTGCCCCGCAGTCCGCCCGGCTCCTTCAGGCGCTGGATCCACTCCGCGACAGCGTCCTCGCCGAGCGCGTTGGGATTCCACATCTCCGCTCTCATCCACCATTCCCAGAACTCTCTCTCGCGTCCCTGAATCAGGAATTCGGGAACGTCCGCGATCCAGAAGAAGGGGATATGCCACTGCCAGGTTCCGCGCTCTTCCATTCTCGCGCTCAGGTTCTCGTCGGTGAAGAAGCTGGCCTCCTCAAGACCGTAGCCGGAAAGCACCTGTTCGCCGATGCACACGGCGCGTACCTTGTCCCGGTTGACCGAAGAAAGAACGTAGGCATACTCAGCGCCCCTGTCCTCGCCGTGTACGAAATACTTATCGTAGCCGAGCTTCTCCATCAGCTCCGCGAGATCTCTGGCGTTCGTGAGGGAGTCGTATCCCTCTTCCGCCTTGGGCTTATCCGTGTCGCCGAAGCCGCGGAGATCCGGCGCGATGACCGTATAATGCTCCGTGAGTTTGGGGATCAGCTTGTACCAATAGTAATGTGTCTTGGGTGTTCCGTGGATCAGAAGAAGGGGATCTCCCTGTCCGGCTGTCACATAGTGCATTCTGATGCCGTTCACGCGGATTCTCGCGTGCTGCACCGGATTTCCGAGATGATCATAAATCTCAGGCATCGTTTTCTCCTTTCCTTCCTTCGGATCCCCGCCGCACTTATCTTCTTATGCCGCGGGAATCCGCCGGTGATTCGTCTGACCGTTTCATCCTTTTTAAGGGGTCTTGCGTTTCAATTGTATCCGCCCGGTCTTCCGGGATTATTTTGTCCAGTACTCGTCGTCGACGTTCTCGGACGTGATGAGCTGATAAGGTACCTCGTAGTAGTCTTTCACTTCCTCGCCGTTGAGATACGCGTATACCGCATCTGCGGTCGTGGTCGCCTGAAGCAGGGCGTCCTGGAAGGATGTGCAGAGCATATTTCCGTCCTTGATCGCCGTCAGAGCGTCGCCGATTCCGTCAACACCCGTGATGAGAATCTTACCCTCGTAATCCGTTCCCTGGATCGCGGCGTAGGCGCCGAGGGCCATCTCGTCGTTCTCGCAGAAGATACCGTCGATGTTCATACCGGAATTCAGCAGGTTGTCAATCGCGTCCATGGCCTCGGCGCGGTCCCAGTTGCAGACCTTCTCGGCGACGACGTTGAGTCCCTCGTGAGCATCCACGACGTTGTTGGCACCCGTGTGGCGCTTGATCTCAGAGTCCTGTCCTGTCGGGCCGTGAAGGTATACGATGTCGCCTTCGAAGTTCAGCTGCTCAGCCATATACTGCATGGCCATCTCGCCGGAGGTGGTGTCGTCCGAACCGATGAAGGAGGTGCGGAGACCGTCGTCAGAAGTCTGGAGGCAGGTCTCGAAAATCGGGATGCCGGCATCCACGCAGGCCTGGACGGCCGGGATCTGCTGCTCGGCGTCGAAGGGAACCATGACGATCGCGTCCACCTTCTGGGCGATCAGGTTGTCGATGCCGCTGTTCTGCGTATCGGAATCGGACTCTCCGTCCACGACGATGACTTCCGCGCTGTCGCCGAACTTATCGGCAACCGCCTCCACGAACTTGTCGCGGAGCTTGGCCTGATATTCCGCGGAGAGGGAGAAATCCGAGAAGCCGATCTTATAACTCTTGCTCTCTCCGGAGGCCTCCGCCTCCCCGCCCGCGCTCTCCGCCGCAGCCGATGCGGAAGAAGCGCTTTCGGACGCTCCGCCACAGCCGATGAGGGACATTCCGAGTATCGCCGCCAGGAATAATGATGCTGCCTTTTTCATGATTCATTTCCTCCTTGTTTTTAAAAATGTGCTCACAGTTTCGGTCAACGGGTTCCATATGTAGTTTTCCTGCCTGTTTATACGCGGCTTTTCGCCTTTTTCTGTGTGTCGTCCGCTCCGCCGCAGCTGCCGGCTCCCTGATTTGCGTTAAGACGCTGCTTTTCCGGTCCGCAGGCGGAGGGTTTTCAATACCCGGTTATCCCTTCTTGTTCATCTGGTCTACGAAGACCGCTCCGATGATGATGATTCCCTTTACGATCTGCTGGATATAGGACGATACGTTGAGGATATCCATGCCGTTCGAGAGAATCGTCATGATGAGCGCGCCGACGATCGTTCCGTACACGCCGCCGCGTCCGCCGCTCGTGCTTGTGCCGCCGATGACGCCCGCTGCAATCGCGTCGAGCTCGTATCCCTCACCCGCGTTCGGGGTGGCTGCATTTGTCCTGGATGCGAGGAGAAGTCCCGCCAGGCCTACCAGCGCTCCGCCGTAGAGGTAGACGAACAGCTTGATCCTGGATGCGTTGATACCGGAGACGACCGCTGCCTGTTCATTGCCGCCGACCGCGAAGATGTACTTTCCGAGGCGGCTCTTGTGCAGGATGATGATGGATGCGACGCACACGAGAAGGAATACCACGATCGGGAAGGTGACAGGTCCGACCTGGCCGCGTCCCAGGAAGCTGAAGGAACCCGACTGTCCCGTCACCGGGCGCCCGTTTGTATAGAGGAGGGCGAGGCCGCGCGCGATGGTCATCATACCCATGGTCACGATGAAGGGATTGATGGTCGTCTTTGATACGAGAAGTCCGTTCACGAGACCGCACAGAAGACCGACGCCGATTCCGACGACGATGGCCACAATGACCGGATAATGCGGATCCTCATGGGCGAAGGTCGCTCCGAGAACGCCGGCGAGGGCCAGGACCGATCCGATCGAGAGATCGATGCCGCCCGTGATGAGGATGAAGGTCATCCCCATGGCCAGGATGCCGCTGATGGAGACCTGACGGAGAATATTCAGCAGGTTGCTCGCCGTGAAGAACGTGCTGGACATCACCGAAAGGAACGCGATCATGAGGAGAAGAACGATATAGATACCGTATTTATTTAATATCTTTCCCATATTAAAATTCTTTGCTGTGCTCATTTTCCTACCTATCTTCCTTTAATCCGAGAACAGGGACGCGACCGAGATCTGGTTTGCATCCGATCGATCCAGGATACCTTTCAGTTTGCCGTCGCCCATCACGAGAACTCTGTCGCTCATTCCGAGGATCTCCGGCATCTCCGACGAAACCATGATCACCGCCTTGCCCTCTTTGACCATCTCCTCCATGAGGTGGTAAATCTCATTCTTGGCGCCGATGTCAATGCCGCGGGTTGGCTCGTCAAGGATCAGGATGTCCGTTCCCTCATGCAGCCACTTGCCGAGGACGACCTTCTGCTGATTTCCTCCGGACAGGGACGAGACCGGATCATTCACGCTGCCGATCTTGATCTTCAGCCGGTCGACCTGATAGTCGCAGTAGTCATTGACCTTCTTATTGTTCACGATGCCGGCTCCGCTGCTGTTTTCCTTGAGAACCGTGACGGCCATGTTGTCTTTGATGGAGAGTCCCAACGCGAGACCCTTCTGCTTTCTGTCCTCCGTCACAAGGGCGACGCCGTTCCGGATCGCGTCCCGGGGGCTCTTAATCGTCACTTCCTGCCCCTTGATCCTGATGGTTCCCTCATACTTTCCGCGAAGGCCGAAGATGGTCTCCACGATCTCGGTTCTTCCGGCTCCGACCAGTCCCGCGAATCCCAGGATCTCCCCGGCTCTCAGTGTGAAGCTCACATCCTGAAACAGCTTTCCGTTGGTGAGGTGTTCCACCTCAAGGAGCGGTTCCCCGATCTTCACCTCTTCCTTGTCGTAAAGATCCTTCAGTTCACGCCCGACCATCATCTTCACGAGCCTGGCGTTATCCAGATTGGAAGAAGCATCCGTTCCCACGTACTCTCCGTCCCGGAAGACGGTGATCTCGTCCGAGATCTTAAAGATTTCATCCATCTTATGGGAAATATAGATGAATGATTTTCCCTCCGACTGCAGCCTCCGGATGATCTTGAACAGAAGCTCCACGTCCTGTTCCGATATGGAGGAGGTGGGTTCGTCCATGATGATGAGATCCGCATTGTAGGAGACCGCCTTCGCAATTTCCAGAAGCTGCATCTGTCCGATGCTCAGTTCCCTGAGAAGGTCCGTGGGCTTTACGTCCGGCATATCGAATTCGTCGAGCAGCGCCCTCGCCTTTTCATTGTTCTTCTTCGTGTCGACCCAGAAGCCGCCCTTCGTCTCCTCTCTTCCGAGGAACAGGTTGTCGGCCACCGTCATATCGAGAACCGGGCTCAGTTCCTGATGGATCATGGAGATTCCGGCCGCCAGCGCTTCGGCGGGTTTTCTGCAGTTGATTTCCTTCCCCTTAAAAATGATCGTTCCCGTGTCCTTCGAGTTGATTCCGATGAGACATTTCATGAGAGTGGATTTTCCCGCGCCGTTTTCTCCCATCAGCGCGTGAACGCTTCCCTTTCTCACTTTGAGCTCGACTCCCTTGAGCGCCTTCACCGGTCCGAAGCTCTTGGAGATGTTCGTCATCTCAAGGATAAAATCGCCGTTTTCACTCATAAGCGTGATCCTTCCTTCTTCTGTGTTCTGATACGAACCGGGGCTGCTTATGTAAAATGATCCGCGTGATTGCTTCCTTTAATATAAGCCGCCTCCGGCAGGACCGTTTACAGTTCCGAAATCGCGAAGACGATGTCGACCGGCTCGGTCTCGTAATTCATCATCTGATACTCGCAGTTCTCAGGGATATACATCACCTCGTCGGGAAGAATCTTGAAGGTCTCCCTTGTCTCCGTGATGATCACCGCCAGGCATCCCGAGCGGACGTAAAGTGCCGTCTGACCTTTGTGGCTTTCCGGATCCGAGATTCTCGTGCCGTGTCCTCCGGCCGGAAGAATGATCTGACCGAAGTTCATATACTTTGTGCTGAAGGCAAACCGCATCAGGTATGGATGCTCCACGCCGTTCACGATATCGAGGCGGTCATTCGGGCGGCTGACCCTGAGATACTTGGGCTCCTCTCTCAGCTCTTCGTCCGGCACCGGCCAGTTGCCGATTCGGTCGATTGTTCCGATGTACTTCTTGTCTTCCACTGCCTCGTAGTGATTGAAATCCTTCTCCTGCTCTCCCTTCAGGACTCTCACCTTCCCCGCCAGATCCGTCGGGAATGTCTGATCTCCCGGCTTCACCATGTTGGGAGAAAGGGCGAACACCGCCTTCATCTTCTTCTGGCTGAAATTGTGTCCCCCGTGGGATGCGCCGTGGGGAATCAGGAGAACGTCGTCGGGATTCAGCGTGCAGGCCTGTCCCGAGTTGCAGTTCGTCTCCGTGAGCTGCCCCTCCAGGATGTAGTAGCACTCGTCTCCGGGATGATGATCCGGGGGATCAAACTGGCAGCCGGGCGCCAGCTCGTAATATCCGAGCGTCAGCTTGTCCGTGCTGATGAACAGTGTGTTGAGATCGCTTGATCCGAGATATTCGATATCCGGATAGGTGAAGTACCCCACCTGCTCGCGTCCGATTCTCATCGGCTGATCCTTCGGTACGTTGAATGGATGATTTCCGTGTACGATTCTTGCCATGATGTCCGTTCCCTTTCCTAAATCTTTAACCTAATTTTTATAAGTTTTATCTTGATTGAAATTTATCACGTATGGGCCTTACTGTCAAGCATAAATTTAGTTCAGCTTTATGTTTATTTAGTTCTTACAAAAAGCAGCTACTGTTTTTGTGCACTTTAGACAAAGCACAGTCACCTGCTATTTAACTAAAATTTGAATAAATTAATTTTTGTATGAATGGATTTCAATAAAATTATGTGCTATTCTATTTCGTAAGGCGGAAAAGGCATTGCCTTCGCACTGCTCTCCGCCCACCGCACAAAACGCGGAGCCCGACTCATGATTGGAGTTTTCTGACGCTATGAGAATTAAAAATAAGGATATTGCAGAGGCACTCGGCATCTCCACCACCGCCGTGTCGCTCGCGCTCAATAACAAGCCCGGCGTTTCTGAGGAGACGAGGAAAAAGGTTCTGAAAATGATCAGCGATTCCGCCGCAAAAAACGCCGAAGTACAGGCCGGCGGCAGTGACAGGATGACAGTCGTGCTCAGCTTTCACAAGAAACACGGGCTGGTCATGAACGAAAAGCCCTTCTTTACCGGGCTCATCGAAACGATCCAGCAGGAGGCCATGAAGCACTCCTGTCTGATCGCGATCGCCAATTATCTGCCCGGGCAGAATCTGAAGGATTATCTTTCTTATATAACGGAGCTGAACGGGGACGGCCTGATCGTGATTGCGACCGAAATGGACGAGTCCGATCTGGAAGCCTACAAAACGCTTGATATGCCCCTTGTGCTGACGGACGGGTATTTTGATTGCAGCGAAGTGGATTCCATCGCCCTTGACAACCAGGACGCGATGCTGCGCGCCGTGCGGCACGCCTACGAGATGGGGCACCGGGATATCGGGTATTTGAGAAGCGAGACCGTCATACAGAATTTCATTCATCATTTCGACGGCTATCAGAAGGGTCTCCGCGAGCTGGATCTGCTCGACAGGAACCACCCGGTGATCGACCTGCCCTGCCGTCTGGAGGCGGCCAAGGAAGCCATGGACCGTTTTCTGGACCACCTTCCCTCCGATTTCGTCATGCCGAGTGTCTTTATCGCGGATCTGGACTACATCGCCCTTGGCGCGATGCAGTCGCTGACCGGACACGGATACAGGATTCCGGAAGATATCTCCATGATCGGATATGACGATATTAATCTGAGTGCGATCAGCAATCCTCCCCTCACGACGACACACGTCAATCAGCAGGAGCTGGGGCGCTTCGCGTTCAGAAGACTGCTGGAACTCATCAGCGAAGGAAGCGGGGACTATTTCCTCAAGACCGAGGCCTCCTCAACCCTTGTCGTGCGGGACAGCGTCAGGCGGATGATCTGACCGAATATTTATCAGGGAATGTTCCATGTATATCCGAAAAGGCGGGATTCCCGCCTTTTTCTGTACGCGCTTTCCGGTTTCGGCCTGCGCTTTCCGTTTCGCCCTGCGCTCTTTTCTCTGTACAAATATATGGGTTTGCGCTAAATATTAATAAATCTATCACTTAATTATTATTGACTTACCTCATATTTTCTGCTTTACTATAAGCAAGAGGTGAGCAACATGAGGATCAAAAATAAAGACATCGCGAAAGCGCTCGGCATTTCCACGACAACGGTTTCACTCGCGATCAATAATAAACCCGGCGTTTCCGGGGAGACGAGAAGAAAAGTGATGCAGATGATCGGCGAATATGCCGACGAATCCATGCGCCAGATGGAACATCCGCAGACCGCACGCAGGGCCGTGCTTCTCAGCATTCACAAAAAAAGCGGCGTCATCATCAATGACAAGCCGTTCTTTTCGGAGCTCATCGAGACGATCCAGCAGGAGGCCATGCACCGGTCATTCATTCTCAATGTGGCGCACTATGTGCCCGGACAGGATCCGGACGAGTATTTCCGATACCTCTCTTCTTTTCAGGTGGAGGGAATCATCCTTCTGGGAACGGAGCTCACGGAGAAAGAATATGAGCGCTATCTGAAACTCGGCGTACCGGTTGTCCTGATGGACGCCTCCTTCAAGAACAAAAGAATTGCCTCCGTCTCAATCGACAACCGGGATTCCATTCTTCGCGAAATGCAGTATGCCGTGGAAATGGGCCACCGGGAGATCGGATATCTGAAGAGCAGCTTTCCGATCACCAACTTCGACAGCCGCTTTGAGGGCTTTCTGGACGGAATCCACCGCTGGCATCTGGAGGATGCCGCACACCCCGTGATCGAGCTTCCCTGTTCCATGGAAGAGTCCTATCAAAAAATGAAAGAATATCTGGAGCATCCTCCCGCAAACTTCCGGATGCCCACACTGTTCCTGTCCGATCTCGATTATATCGCCGTGGGAGCAATGCGGGCCATCCGGGAATATGGCTACAGAATTCCGGATGATCTCTCGATCATCGGATATGACGATCTCAACATTTGCACCATCTGCGATCCGCCTCTTACTTCGACAAAGGTCAATCAGCTGGATATCGGAATTCTATCCACGGACCTCCTGTTCAGAATGATTGAGGAGAAGAGAGACATTGCGGCGAAGGTCTATATCGCCTCGGAACTGACGGAAAGAAGCAGCGTGAGGAAATTGAATTGATTTCTCAGTGAACAATTTAGGGAAAATAATAACATACCATGTGTTATAATGACATATACACATTCAATCATGCATCGGAAAAGGAGAGACATATGGCTGCAAACCACGTCAGAATGAAAGCCGGAACCGGAGGAGAACGTCTCGTACCATATGACGAGAGAACAGGCAGCGAATCCATCGTCTATTTTACCCGCGATCTCTCGGCGGAGGGACTGAAAAAGATTTACAGGAAAGTAAACGCAGATATCTGCGGAAAAGTTGCCGTGAAACTGCACACGGGAGAAAAGGACGGCCCCAATATCCTTCCCCGCCCGTGGGTGAGGGAGCTCCTTGAGACGGAGATCCCGGACGCGGCCATCATTGAGACCAACACATTCTACGCGGGAGACCGGGACACCACCGAAAAGCACCGCGCCACAATCGAGCACAACGGCTGGACCTTCTGCCCCGTCGATATCACGGATGAGGAAGGCACCGTGACGCTCCCCGTCGCGGGCGGCAAGTGGTTCACGGAGATGTCCGTCGGATCCCATCTCGTCAATTATGACTCTCTCGTCGCGCTGACGCATTTTAAGGGGCATGTCATGGGCGGCTTCGGGGGATCCAACAAAAATATCGGCATCGGCTGCGCCGACGGAAAGATCGGAAAGGCGTGGATTCACCGCGCGGACAGCGGCGACGACTGGGGCATCGACATGGAGGAGCTCATGGAGCGGATGAGCGAATCGACAAAGGCCACCATCGATCACTTCGGAAAGCACGTGACCTATGTCAACGTCATGCGCAACATCTCCGTCTCCTGCGACTGCGAGGGAACCGCCGCGGAGCCCGTCGTCACCCCGAATGTCGGCATCGTCGCATCAAAGGATATCT
>CAYLHR010000082.1:0-9187 GCA_964383335.1 uncultured Lachnospiraceae bacterium | reverse complement strand
CCCCACTGACTCACCCCCAACTCTCAGTGAGCCAGCATCATCGCGACATCATGGTACATCACATAGGCCATCAGCATGATGAGCAGTACGGCCGCGACCGTCTGGAAGGTCATCTCCACTTTCTGGTCCACCGGCTTTCCGCGGACGGCCTCCACGGCCAGGAAGACCAGCCGTCCTCCGTCGATGGCCGGGATCGGCAGGAGGTTCATCACGCCGAGATTGGCAGAAAGCAGGATCACCAGGTTGATCATATTCATCCAGGTCATAAGAGGGCCTTCCTCTTTTGACTCCTCGTAGGTCGTCCCCACAATGTCGACAACGCCGACCGGGCCGGACAGGTCGTTCACGGAAAATCTGCCGGTAAACATCGCGCCCAGCGACTGAAGGACGGTGCGGATCCAGTATCTCACCTCGACGAAGCTGTATCTGACCGCTCCGGCCGCGCTCACCGGCTCCCGGTACAGGTTGTACTGAAAGCCGGATCTCACATAATCGGTGTAGACCGGCACGACGGACGTCTCATAGCTGTGTTCCCCTCTCGCCAGCTCCAGCTGAACCTCCGCCTCAGTGAGCGGATTCTCCTCAAAATACTCATTTAGGCTCTGTGCCGTCGTGATTTCGTGCCCGTTCACCTTCAGGATCACATCTCCCGCCCGGACACCTGCCGCATCGAGAGGCGAGCCCACGGAGATCTGGTCGATTACCGCCTTCTCCGACGCCAGAGAGTAGGTGATGCCCATCATATAGCGCCGCTCAACGTCGGGAAGATAGGAGGCGGAATAGCTCTCCTCCCCGCGCTTCCAGGAGATCGTGATCTCCTCTCCCTCCTTCAGGTCGCGGAGCATGAACCAGGAGGACAGATCCCTTCCGATCCGGATCTTTGACCCCATAAAGGACGTGATCACGTCCCCCGCCTTGAGTCCCGCCTTCTCCGCCGCGCTCCCCTCCGTCACGTACAGCACTTTGGCCGGATCGTATCCCACGACGGACATTACGATAAGGGAGCAGAGGAAGGCGAGCAGAAAGTTAAAAAAAGGCCCGGCAAAGATAATCGCCGCGCGCCGCCCGACAGAGACGCTCTGGAAGGATCCCTCCTCCGGCTCGGCCGGTCCCTCCTCGGGATCCGTGATCATGCCCTTCATCTGGCAGGAACCGCCGAAAAGAAGGGCCTTCAGGGAATACCTGGTCCCGCCGTACACTGCCGTCAGGACGCGCGGCCCGAAGCCGAGAGAAAATTCCTCCACCGTCACTCCGTTCAGCTTCGCGACCACAAAGTGGCCGAATTCATGAAAGAGAACCAGTACGGAAAAAACTATAAAAGCGATAATCCACTTCAACCGCCTATACTCCTTTGTAAATCAGAATCTGAGTCAGAAAATAGATCACAGGCGCCGTAAAAATCACACTGTCAAACCGGTCCAGTATCCCCCCGTGTCCGGGAATGAGTGCCCCGTAATCCTTGATGCCGCGGTCTCTTTTGACCGCGGAGGCGGCCAGATCCCCGAAGATGGAAATGACGGCTGCCGCCGCGCAGATGAGAAAATACTGCGGCATGTGCGCTCCTCCCTCCGTCAGCAGGGAAAAGATCACACCCGAGAGCCCGGCGCCGAGCACGCCGCCCGCGGCGCCCTCCACCGTCTTCTTGGGGCTAAGGACCGGCGTCATTTTATGCTTTCCGATAAGGACGCCGGTAAAATACGCGCAGGTATCGGCGATCCACGAGGACAGAAAGACCGGTATTACGCGGAAGAGGCCGTCCTCCTCCGTGCGGATCAGATAGATGAACCCGAGCATGAAGGCCACGTAAAAGAAGCCGAACACGGCGCCCACCGCCTGCTCGCTTTTTACCCCGGAAAATGCGGCAACATAAGTCCCCATAATCAGAATCACCGCGCCCGCCGCCATGCCTCCGTAAAAGCGTGCCCCGGTAAAGCCGATTGTCAGGTAATAGAGGACCACGGCCAGAAAGCCGGCCGCCGCCACGGGAGAGACACCTTTTCCGTCTTCCAGAACGCCGAGCGCCCTGTACATCTCACGCACGCCGGCGAGAGAGCACAGCGCGAGCGCGATGAGGAGCACCGGGCCGCCGAGCAGAAGGACCGCCGCAAGAAGCACGACCAGAACCGCTCCGCTGATAACACGAGTCTTCATAATATCAGATACCTGTGAGTCAAAAATACATGTCATTAGGAGAATAGACCGTCATTGTGAAAATAGCGTGAAGCATTCTCACGGGAGATTCAGGCACTCCCCGATCGCGTCCGCGCAGGCCTCCATAAAGGCCTCCGACCAGGTGGGATGCGGGTGCATGATATCCGCAACCTCATAGACCGTGATCTCCATATCCATCATGGTCTTCGCCTCGACGATCAGCTCCGTCGCCATGGCGCCCACGATGTGGACGCCGAGGATCTCGCCGTATCCCCGGTCCGCGATCACCTTCACGAAACCCTCGGCCTCGCCGGAAGCCACCGCGCGTCCGTTGGCGGAGAAGGGGTATTTTCCGACCAGAATCTCCCCCTGTCTCGCCGCCTGCTGCTCGGTCATGCCGATTCCCGCGGCCTCGGGGATGGTATAAAGAAGCAGGGGCGCTCTGTTGAGGCGCACCTCCCTCGGATGTCCGCAGGCGGTTGACGCGGCCGCGTCTCCCATCTTGATGGCGGAATGGGCCAGAATGCTGCGGTTTGTGATATCCCCGCACGCGTAGATATTCTCAATATTCGTGCGGCAGTACTCGTCCACCATCACCTTGCCCCGCTCGTAGTCGAGCTGGTCCGCCAGAACGCCCAGCGCGGCAAGATTCGGCTTTCTGCCCACAGCCGCGAGCACGCAGTCCGCCTCGAGCGCGGTTCCGTCTTCCAGAATCACGGCGGTCCTTCCGTCCCGCTCCTCAAAGCGGCTCAGTTTCTTACCGGTCAGGATGCTGATGCCCCGCCGCGAAAAAGAGTTCTCAATCTCCACGGAGATGTCCGGGTCAAAGGTCGGAACCAGATGTTCCTGCTCCTCGATCACGGTGACCGCGGAGCCGAATCTGCTCCAGGCCGCAGCCATCTCGCAGCCGATCACGCCCCCGCCGATAATCACAAGGGATCCCGGCGCCTCCGTCAGCTCGAACATATCCGCCGAACTGACAATGCCCGGAAGATCCGCCCCCGGGATATCCAGCTGCTTCGCCTTCGCGCCGCAGGCCAGGATCGTGTTCTCCGCCCGGTAGGTCTTCTGCCCCGCCCTGATATGGTGGCGTCCGATCATGGACGCCTCCTCCTTCACGACGAGAACGCCCGCGCGCTCAAGAAGATACTCCACATTTTCCCGCATCTTCCGGACGGTTCCGTCCTTTCTCTCCCGCACGGCCCGGAAGCTGAATTCCGGGAAATCATCTCCGACCAGAATGCCGCCCTCGAAGGCTCTCTCCACCAGATTAAGGGAAGAGGCGGCGTGGATATAGGATTTCATCGGAATGCATCCGCGGTTCGTACATGTGCCCCCGATCAGGTCCTTCTCGAAGAGAACGGTTTTCGCGCCGAGCCTGGCAGCCCGGAGCGCGGCGATATAGCCTGCGGGGCCTCCCCCGATCACCGCGACGCGGTACTCGTATTCGCTCTCCCTTCTTCTCGCCTCAAAGCCGGCGAGCTTGGCCTGCTCGGCCGCCCGGTCCTCTCCGCCGGCCATGGACGGCCTGTCGGGCACCTTCTCTCCCGCATCGCCGATATAGCCGATAATCGTGACGACGGGCACGACGGCTCCCTCACCGAAATATCTGCAAAGAAGAATACCCGATGCCGGTGACTCCACCTCCATCGTGACCTTATCCGTCTCTATTTCAAGAAGGGGATCGCCCGCTTCCACGCGATCCCCGACCTCCGCGAACCAGTGGAGGATCTTTCCTTCATGCATATCCATGCCCGCTTTGGGCATAAAAACTTCCTTTGCCATATATTCTCCCAGCTGTCAGTGAAAGAGACTCTCCGGGTGCTCCAGATGCTCCTTTACGGAGAGGTTGAATTTTGCCGCGAGCGCGCCGTCCATCACGCGGTGGTCAAAGGTGAGGCAGATGTGCATGAGCTTTCTCACCTCCGCCGCGCCGTCCTTGACGGCGACCCCGTCATAGATGGAGCATACGCCCAAAATGGCGGCATTCGGGAGATGCAGGATCGGAGTAAATGCCTCCACCTGGAACATTCCCATATTGGTGACCGTAAAGGTGCCGTCCTCACACTCGCCCGGCGTGATCTTCTTCTCCCTCGCCCTCCGGGCGAGATCGTGCGCCCGGAGAGAGAGCTCGTCCAGTCCCAGCAGATCCGCGTTCCGGATCACGGGGACAATGAGGCCGTCATCCAGGGAAACCGCCATGCCCAGATGAATCTCGTTCCGGAAGATGATGCTGTCTCCCGCGTAGGAACACAGCATCCTGCGGTTTTTCGCCAGGGCCTTCGCCACAGCCGCGAGCACCAGATCATTGACGGAAATCCGGATTTCCCGGTCGGCGTTGTACGCAAGCCGCATGGCTGTGAGCTCCGTCACATCCACCTTGGTCGTCACCGTCACGGTCGGGATCTGCGCGGCTCTCGTCATCTCCTCCGCTATGGCCTTCCGCATGCCGGTCATGCTTTCCCGGGTTTCTCCCGGTTTAAGCAGATATTCCTGCCTGCCCGAGGCAGCCAGCACATCGGCCTTGCTGATCTTTCCGCCGATTCCCGTGCCTTTCACCTGGGACAGATCGATGTGCATGGAATCCGCGATCCGCTGGGCGAGAGGCGTGACGGGAACCTCCCGCATCCTCTGGCGCCCCTCCTTGGCCCGGATCACATCCCTCTCCCGGATGGTGCCGTCCGGTCCCGTGGGCGTCACCGCGGCGAGATCTATATGATATTGTTTCGCGATCTTTCTCGCGTAAGGCGTCGCCCTGATCCAGCCCATGTTCAGCCCACCTCTTCTCTGACCGCCTCCGCGATCTTGGTCTCGTCGGGAAGCACGCCCTTCTCGAGCACCGCCGAGAAGGGAACGGGGACGTCCTCCGCGGCCAGACGGCGGATCGGGGCGTCCAGGTAGTAGAAGGCGTCCGATTCCGCGATCGTCGCGGCGATCTCGCCTCCAAGGCCTCCCGTCTTCACGGCTTCGTGCACGATAACGAGATGCTTGGTCTTCTTCACTGACTCAATGACGGTATTCTTATCCATGGGAAGCAGCGTGCGAAGATCAATCACCTCGGCGGATATGCCCTCGTCCGCCAGCGTCTCCGCGGCGGCAAGCACGGTGTGAACCATCCTTCCGTAGGTGACGATCGTGCAGTCCGTCCCGACCTTCTTGATATCCGCTCTTCCTAAGGGTACGGTATAATCCCCCTCCGGCACCATCCCCTTGGTCCGGTACAGCAGTTTCTGCTCGAGGAAGATCACGGGATTATTGTCGCGGATGGCGGATTTGAGCAGTCCCTTCGCGTCGTAGGGGGTGGAGGGCACAACGACCTTCAGCCCCGGAATATGGCAGAGCATGGCCTCCAGCGACTGGGAGTGCTGCGCCGCGGCCCCGGTCCCGCAGCCCGACGCGGTGCGGAGCACAAGGGGCACCTGCACCTTGCCTCCGAACATATATCTCATCTTCGGGGCCTGGTTCAGCAGCATATCCCAGCAGACGCTCATAAAGTCCGAGAACATGATCTCGACAATCGGGCGCATTCCCTCGACCGCGGCCCCGATGGCGCAGCCGACGAAGCCGGCTTCCGAGATCGGGGTGTCAATCACCCGGTCGGGAAACTCCTGATACATATCCTGCGTGACGCCGAACGCCCCGCGGTAGACGCCGATATCCTCACCCATGAGAATGACGTCTCCGTCTCTTCGCATCTCCTCGCACATGGCATCCTTTACAGCCTGCGCGTATGTGATGTCCTTACTCTGCATAGACATCCTCGTGCGACTACCTCGCAGATATCCTCCACCTTCGGATACGGGCTTTCAATCGCGAACCGGACCGCGTCCTCAATCACCGAGGCTGCGGAGCTGTCCATTTCCCGGATCTCCTCCTCCGTCGCGTACCCCTCCTCCCGCATCCAGAGCGAGTGAAGAAGAATCGGATCCCGCTTCTTCCAGCTGTTGATTTCTTCCTTGGTGCGGTAAAGGTTGCCGTCCGACTTGCTGTGGCCGGAAATCCGGTAGGTGTTCTCGACGATGAGAACCGGCTCCATGCGTTCGCGCACATAGTTTCTCGCCTCCCGGACCGTCTCATAGACCTTTGAGGCGATGTTCCCGTCCACACTGAAGCTCTTGATCATGTAGGGAACGGCCCTGTGCGTAATATCCGTATCCCGCATGACCTTTGAGATATGCGTGCTCATCCCGTATGTATTGTTTGTGCACACAAACATCACCGGCAGCCTCCAGATCGAGGCCAGGTTCAGCGACTCGTGAAAAATGCCCTCGTTCGTCGCGCCGTCCCCGAAGAAGGCCAGGGCGACAGCGTCCTCTCCGCGGCGCTTATGCGCGAGCGCCGCGCCGCAGGCAAGGGCCATGGAGGGTCCCACAATCCCGTTCGCGCCGAGAACCCCGACGTCCTTGTCCGCGATGTGCATGGAACCGCCTCTTCCCTTGCAGACGCCGGTGGCCTTGCCGAATATTTCCGCCATCATGTTCCGGATATCGATTCCCTTGCAGATCGCGGCGCCGTGACCCCGATGCGTCGCGAACATGTCATCCTCTTTTTTGAGCGCAAGACATGTGCCCGCCGCGGCCGCCTCCTCACCGATCCCCAGATGGGTGGTGCCGTGAATCATCCCCAGCGAGAAATAATACTGTACGCTCTCCTCGAATTTTCTCACGAGCATCATCTTCTCAAGAAGATCCCACGCAAGCTTTTTATCCATAAATATACGGTATCTCCTGTCTTTCGACCTTTTCCTTTTTTATCGGTACTTTTCATCCAGGTACCGGTCAACCTCCCCCTGAATGCCCAGAATCTCCGGGACGGAGGGATGCTGAATCAGGCTGTGCGCAGCCATGGCGTCTTCAATAATATCATAGATCTGCGGGAACCGGATTCCGCCCCTGCGGAACCGCGCGTTCGCCCACTCATTTGCCGCGTTGAAGACACACGGCATGGACCCCCCTGTCCGGATCGCCGAGACCGCGAGGGGCAGGCCCCTGAATACGTCGTTCCTGGGCCTCATAAATTCAATATCCGCCAGCGCCGCGAAATCGGGCGACGCGGCCGGCGAGGGCAGGTGATTCGGGTAGGTCAGGGCGAACTGGATGGGAATCCTCATATCGGATACGCCCAGCTGGGCGATAACGGAGGAATCCTCGTATTCCACCATGGAGTGTATCATGCTCTGCGGCTGGATCAGAACCTCGATCTGGTCTGGCTCCACGTCGAACAGCCATTTTGCCTCAATCACCTCAAGCCCCTTGTTCACCATCGAGGCCGAATCAATTGTCACCTTGGGTCCCATGCTCCAGGTCGGATGCGCGAGCGCCTCCTTCACCGTGACCCCCGCCAGATCCTCCGCGGACATCTTCCGGAAGGGCCCTCCCGAGGCCGTGAGCAGGATCTTCCGGATCCTTGAATCGGCGCGCCCCTGCAGACACTGGAAGATCGCGGAGTGCTCGGAGTCGACCGGAAGGATGGAGACGCCCTTCTCCCTCGAAAGCGGCATGATGATATGCCCCGCCGTGACAAGCGTCTCCTTGTTGGCGAGCGCGATGTCCCGCCCCGCCTCGATCGCCGCCACGGTCGGCAGAATGCCGATCATGCCCACGATCGCCGTCACCACGATATCCGCGGACCCCTCCGCGCACATGGCGGTCAGACCGTCCATGCCGGAGAGCACCTTCACGTCCAGATCCGCCACGCGGACCCTCAGCTCCTCCGCTTTCTTTTCATCATAAACAGCCGCGATTTCAGGACGGAATTCGCGGATCTGTTCTTCCAGAAGATCGATGCTGCTGCCGCAGCCAAGTGCCGTCACGCACATGAGATCGGGATGCATGCGGACGACATCCAGGGTCTGTGTTCCGATGGAACCGGTGGAGCCGAGTACGGCAATCCGTCTCATCAGATCTTCATCAGCTCCTTTGTCTTTTCTTCAACCACGGTATCCACCTTCTTGATGAACTTGTCCGTGACCTTCTGAAGGAGGTCCTCCTCATCGGCGATCTCATCCTCGGAGACCTCTTCCTTCAGCATCTCATTGCCGTCTCTGCGGATGTTCCGGATCGCGACCTTGGCGGCCTCGCCCTTCTTCTTCACCTCTTTGGCGAGCTGCTTTCTGCGCTCCTCGGTGAGTTCCGGGAAGACCAGGCGGATCGTATGTCCGTCGTCGGTCGGATTGATTCCGAGGTCGGAGGTCTGGATCGCCTTCACGATCGCCTTCACCATCTTGGGTTCCCAGGGAGCGATTGTGATCATTCTGGCCTCCGGAACCTGTACGTTCGCGACCTGATTGATCTGTGTCGGGCTTCCGTAATAGTCCACCATAATTCTGTCCAGCACATGGGGATTCGCGCGTCCGGCGCGGATGGTCCCGAGCTCACCGTCCAGATTCTTCATGGTTTTCTCCATTTTTTCCTTGTAGACGTCCAGTCTCTCACTCATTGCTTACGCCCTCCTTAATACTTTATCAAGCCGTCACTTTCGTTCCGCTGATTTCTCCGCGCGCCGCCCGCGCGATGCTGTTCTTCTCACCGAGCCCGAATACGAGCATGGGGACGCGGTTCTCCTTCGCCATCACAGCGGCCGCCCCGTCCACGACGCCAAGGCCCAGCCTCACGACCTCGTCAATAGAAATCTCGTCGTACTTTTTCGCGTCCGGATTGATCTTCGGATCACTGTCATAGACCCCGTCCACCGCCTTGGCGAGGAGGATTTCGTCAGCCTCCATCTCGATGGCGCGGAGCACGACGCCCGTATCCGTCGAAAAATACGGGTGCCCGGTCCCGCCGGCAAAGAACACGACCGTACCCTTTTCGAGAACCTCCACCGCGCGGTCCTTTGAGAAGAGCTCCGTGAAGGCTCCGACCGCGAACGGGGTCATCACCTTCGTCTTCATCCCGACGGGTCACAAGACTAACACTTATTTCAGGAAGAAAATTAATGTCAAAGGCATAAAAAAAAACGCACTCGGAAATTTAAACCCATGCACTTTTACATGTATCCACTTTTTTATTACAAGTAATTATAAACTGATTTTTCT
>CAYLHR010000081.1:0-9193 GCA_964383335.1 uncultured Lachnospiraceae bacterium | reverse complement strand
TCATAGACGCCGTTCACGCTCCCGGTAAAGTTCCAGGAGTTGGCCATACAGCCTCCGCTGCAGTAAAAACGCGCGAAGCAGGAGGCGCACTCCTTTTTGGAGTAGACATTCACGCCCTTGAATTCACGGACAGTCTCCTCCGCGCGGATGCCGTCATCCACATTTCCGAGAAGAAAATGTTCCATTCCGACGAACTGGTGGCAGGGATAAAAATCCCCCCAGGGCGTGACGGCCAGATACTCCGAGCCGCTTCCGCAGCCGGAAAGGCGCTTGTAGACGCATGGGCCACCCGTTAAATCTATCATAAAATGAAAGAAATTAAAACCTTTTCCTTCTTTTTCTCTGCGCACCATCTCCTCGGCCAGAATCTGGTACTGCTCCTCGATCACGGGAACGTCCTCCGGCCTGATCGCGTAATCCGCCTCGGGCGGAGCGACGACAGGCTCAACCGAGATCTGGTCGAAGCCGCAGTCCGCGAGATGCAGGACGTCAGCCGCGAAATCGAGATTCCAGTGCGTAAATGTGCCGCGCACGTAATACTTAAGCCCCAGCTCCCTGCGCTGCGCCGCGAATTTCTGAAATTTGGGCAGAATGAGGTCGTAGCTTCCGGCCCCGCTCCTGAAGGGCCGCATGCGGTCGTTCACTTCCTTTCTGCCGTCGATGGAGAGAACCACATTGTCCATATCCCGGTTGCAGAACTCCATCACCTCGTCATTTAGCAGCACGCCGTTGGTCGTGATCGTGAAGCGGAAATGCTTGTCCGACTGCTTCTCGATCTCCCTTCCGTACGCGACGAGCTCCTTTACGACATCGAAATTAAGAAGCGGTTCCCCGCCGAAGAAGTCCACCTCCAGGTTTCTTCTCGTCCCGGAGTGCTCCGCCAGATAGCGGAGCGCCTTTTTGCCCGTCTCAAGGCTCATGATCGCCCTTCGCCCGTGATACTCTCCCTCCTCCGCGAAGCAGTACCTGCACGCGAGGTTGCAGTCGTGGGCGACGTGAAGACAGAGCGCCTTCACGACAGTCGGCCGCTTCTGATAGGCCTCGATGGACGGCGCGTAGGGTTCCTCGGAAAAGAGCGCCCCGTCCTGCCGCAGCTCATCGATCTCCGAAAGCAGCTCCTCCGCCTCCGCGGCGTCCGCTTCCGGGTGCATGGCCAGAAAGGCTTCCTTCGGATCGCCGTCCGCATCCTCCCCGACAAGCCCGATCATATCGTACATGAGGTCGTCGACGACGTGGACGGAGCCTCCGGGGACATCGAGCACCATATTGTAACCATTGTTCCGGTATCTGTGAATCTGCATCATCTCTCCATCTTTATTCATAGGCAGGCGTCCCTCTCTTAAGGGACACACAATGACGGCAGCGGCGTTACGCCGCTGCCGGTCTTCTTTCCATTTCATCTTCGCGAAGCTGCCCGGCCGGGAAGCTCCACAGCCGAACATTCAAAGCCGAAAGCTTATCTGTTCTCGCAGCTCTGGTTGCCCACCGTGCAGCTTGTCTTGCAGGCGGACTGGCAGGACGTCTGGCACTCGCCGCAGCCGCCCTTCTTTACGGTATTCTGAAGATTCTTTGTGTTCAGAGTCTTAACATGCTTCATCTTTTTTATCCTCCCATCGCAGGTCATTTCTGAATTGTATCACACGGGAACATTTTCCACAAGAGGAAAGCGGATCAGGAATCGCGTCTCCTTCTGCTCCCGAAAAACGCCGCCGCGGCGGCAGCCGCCGACACGGCCGAAGCGGCCGCGTAGGGAAGCGTCTTTCCGGCGTCGCCCGTGCCGGGCGTATCCGTGACCTTTCCGGAAGAACTCTTCTTCGCGGACTTGGACGAGGTCGAAGCCGCAGCCGTTGTCACCTTCGGCTTCTTCGTTCCCTGGCTGCTGCCCGATGAAGAACTGTTCCCGGACGAGCTTCCGGCGGAACTGCCCGAAGAGCTGTTCCCGGAAGAGGTGTTCCCCGTTGTCCTCTTCACATTCGACGGGACATATCTCTGCGTCGTGTCTCCGACCAGCTCCGTGCGCCCCGTTCCGGCCGCGGAGGGAGCCGCATAAAGCGCCTGCTCCATGACAACCCGGTTCTCCTTGACCGTCTCGTCGTTCACCTCTGTCTCCCCGGACGCTTCCTCCGCAATCGTCTTCACCTCTTCACCGGAGGTCTCCTCTTTCGTCTCCTCGACATAGGAGGGCGTATATGTGACATTGTCCTCCGCGGGTGCCGGTTCCTCCGCAGGTGCCGGCGCGGGCTCCTCCTCCCAGGTGTCGTAGGTCTCCTCATACGTCACCTCTTCAGACGGCGCGGGGACGTCCGCATCGGCGCTCCAGCTGCCGACAGGTTCCTCTCCCGCGGGTTCCTCCGCGGCGGGCGCCGGTACATCCGCGTCGGCGCTCCAGCTGCCGACCGGTTCATCACCGCCGGAGGGGAGCTCTTCTTCGGGCTCTTCAACAACCACCTCCGCGGCGGCCGGATCCTCATCCGCGTCCCACGTGCCAACAATCTCTTCCGCCCTTATATCTTCTGCCGCGCCGGGTGCCCCGGCCGCAATCAGAGCCGCAGCCGCAGCCGCCGTAATTCCCCTTAAAATCAGTTCTTTTCTTCTCATGATCCATCACCTCAAACGCCAGATCTGACATCCGGAAAGGCCCCGGACACAAGATCATGTGCTTTATCAGCCGCTATTGTATCACACTCCACCCTGAAATAAAAGCCGTCTCATTGCTTTTTGTCATTATTTCATGTACTATCTTTCCATTAACGAATAATCCGCCTTCCCCTTAAGCCCCCGGGAATACGCAGCCCGCCGGCATGAACAGGAAGGCAGCATTTTCCTGAAAGGGCTTATTTCATGGTACTACAGGCTGACCTCATCGCGCAGCTGTTCATCCTGCTTATTCTGATCTTCCTCTCCTCCTTCTTCTCCTCCTCGGAGACCGCGCTCACGACCGTGAACCGGATCCGCATCCAGGGTATGGCGGACGAAGGGGACAGAAGGGCGGCTACTGTTCTCGACGTGACCGACCGGAAGGGCAAGATGCTGATCACGATTCTCATCTGCAACAATATCGTAAACATCAGCGCCACCGCGCTCACGACCACCATCGCGATCCGTCTCTTCGGAAATGCGGCCGTCGGCGCGGCGACCGCGATCCTCACCGTGCTCATCATCCTCTTCGGCGAAATCACGCCGAAGAACACCGCCTCGGTCCGGGCCGAGAAGATGTCGCTCTCCTGCGCCGGCGTCATATCCTTTCTGATGAAGATCCTGACGCCGCTCATTTTCGTGGTGGAAAAAACCGCGAGAGGCATCCTGCGCCTTAAGGGAATCAATCCGGACGAGAGACAGACCATGACAGAGCACGAGCTCCGGGCCCTCGTGGATGTGTCCGAGGAGGACGGCGTCATCGAGGACGACGAGCGCAACATGATCAACAACGTGGTGGACCTGCAGGATACCTACGCGCGGGAAATCATGATTCCCCGCATCGACCTCACCATGATCCCCGTAACCATGCAGTACGACGAGCTCATCTCCTTCTTCCGGGAGCACCGCTTCACGAGGCTGCCCGTCTACCGGGACGCGCCGGAGAATATCGTCGGCATCCTCAGCATGAAGGATCTGCTCCTTACGGACCGGGACGCGTTCACGGTGGCGGAATATATGCGCGAGCCGTATTTTACCTATGAGATGAAGAATATCTCCGATCTTCTCGATGAGATGCGCCTGGGCTCCCACTCCAACGTCATCGTTCTCGATGAGTACGGAAACGCCTCGGGCATGATTACCATGGAGGACGTGCTCGAGGAGATCGTCGGAGAGATCCGGGATGAGTACAGCGGAAGGGACGAGGAGGAGATCACGGAGATCGTTCCGGGCAGGGAGTACACCTGCCTCGGCTCCATGGATCTCGATGATCTCGGGAAAGCCATAGGGCTTCCGCTCTCCTCGGAGGATTACGATACAATCGGCGGATACGTCATCGAGCACACGGGCGACAAGCTGCCCAAGGTGGGCGAGTACGTCACCCTGCCCGACGGAACCCGCATGATCGTGGAGGCCGTGCGCCGCGGCAGGATCATGCGCGTGCATATCTACCTGCCGGAGATGGCGGAGGATGAGGGATAACGAATGTCCGGCAAGACAGGCGGGCTTTAGTTGAAGCCCACGAATCTCTGGACGATCTTATAGCACTTGACGGCGGCGTCCCGGCCGGCCTTTCCGGGCATGTTCATGGCGCTGCCGAGCAGGCTGTGCCGGAGCTTCAGGTAGAGGCGCATATCCTTCTTCTTCAGATACTGCCACAGCTCCTTCTTCTTCGCCAGGGCATCTTCCGTGCCGATTCTCATCAGAAGAATGGAGGACACGGTCATCATGATGCTCATATAGTGCACAAGGAACTGCAGATGCTTCCGGTTCTTCACCATGCCGGGGCGGTAGCTGTCGATCATTGTCTTTGTGACCAGAATCTGCTGGTCGATCCGCCCCATCATGACCTCTTCATTGACGGACTGATCCTCTCTCCCGATATAATACCAGTAAAGCGGCGTATCAATATAATAGAGCGTCTTCACGTAGATCATGGGGGTAAATGCCACCAGGTTGTCGACGTAGAAGGTGTGCTCGGGGAGCTCCATTCCGCATTCGCGGAGAAGCTCCGTGCGGTAGGTCACGCTGTGCATGAGTACGTACCTGGACGGGCTTAAGGGCCGGATCATCTCGTTCCAGGTGAAAATCCGCTCCTCCGGGAAGAATCTCGTGTACCGGATCTCCCGCTTTCTTCTCGCGCCCTGCTTGTCGTACACGTAATTTGTGATCAGGGCGTCCAGCGTCTCCGCCCCGCCCAGCACCTGCCGGATCGCATTTAAGACCATCTGCAGGGAATCGAAATCCAGATAGTCGTCGCTGTCGCAGACCTTGAAATAGAGGCCGGCCGCCTCCCGAAGACCCGTCATCACGGCGCCGCCGTGCCCGCGGTTTTCCTGATGGATGGCGCGGACGATGCCGGGCATGCGGCTTTCATATTCCCTGGCGATCTCAAGCGTACTGTCCGTAGACCCGTCGTCGATCACCAGAATCTCGACATCGTCTCCGCCCATGGAGGCGTGATCGATCGCCTTCTTCATGTAAGCCGCCGAATTATAGCACGGAATTGCGATTGTCAGTAATTTCATCTGTTTCCTCCTTTATAGAGCAGTTTTGTATAGGCCGAAAATGCGGAAGGAACCGCGTACTTCTCTCTCAGCTCTTCCGGGGACGCAAATACCCAGTCCTCCGGGCAGGTCCCGCCGTCCGGAAGGCGGACGGAATATCCGGTCATCAGCCACTCCACATGCGTGAAAAGATGTGACGCGGAAGGAAGCGGGGCGATTTCCGCCGGAGAAAGCCCCAGTCCCCGCAGGTATCCCAGCACCTCATCCGCCGAGAGATGGGTGGGGCAGTTGGGATATTCGTAGAGATCCGCCAGAAGTCCCCGGTCCGGCCTCCTGCGGACGGCCGTCCGGTCCCCGCGCCTTATGATCAGAACGGTGAGCGTCTCTTTCTTCCTCTTCTTCTGCTTCTCCCGGACGGGAAGGACGCGGGTCAGCCCGCGCCGCAGAGCCTCGCATCCGCCCGCGAGGGGACATGCGCCGCAGAGCGGCTCTCCCTTCGGCACACACACGACGGCCCCGAGCTCCATGAGCGCCTGATTGAAGGCGCCGCACATCTCTCCTTCCGGGAACTCACGCATGAGCGCCCGAAGCCCCGCTTCCGTCCGCTTTTTGCACGAGGCCGCAAGAATGTTCTCCTCATCAGCCGCAAACCTGGCCGTCACGCGGAGGACGTTGCCGTCGACCGCGGGCTCCGGAAGTCCGAAGGCGATGGAAGATACCGCTCCGGCCGTATAGGACCCGATCCCGGGAAGCGAAAGAATCTTCTCATATGTTCCGGGAAATGTGCCGCCGAAGTCCCTCTCGATCCTCTCAGCCGCCTTCTTCATGCTGCGGACGCGGCTGTAGTAGCCGAGACCCTGCCAGAGCTTCATGAGCCGGTCGTCCGGGCAGGCCGCAAGATGCGCGGTGTCCGGCAGCTCCTCAAGAAAGCGCCTGTAGTAGGGTATGACCGCCTGCACCCTGGTCTGCTGCAGCATGATCTCGGAGACCCAGATCCTGTAGGGATCCCTTGTGCGCCTCCAGGGCAGATCCCTGTGATCTGCATCATACCAGTCAAGCAGCGGGCCGATATATTCTCTCATCAAACCTGTCATACATGGTTCCTTATATACATGCTCCGCGCGCCGCTTTCAAAAAAATCCCCGGCTCTGCCGGCCGGGGATAAAGGGTTCAGTGTGAAAGAACAATGACCGGTGTTCCGGTCTCCACCATATTGTACAGCGATTCCGCGCTGCCGTAGGGTAGATTGACGCAGCCGTGGGAGCCGGAGTAATAATATATGTCGCCGCCGAAGCTGGACCTCCATGTCGCGTCGTGAAGTCCGATTCCCTCACAGAAGGGCATCCAGAAGTTCACGAAGGACTCATAGGAAGGTCTGCCGGTCGCGGGATTGATCTGCCCCTTCAGCGTGCGGTTCCTCTGCTTCATGTAGATGCTGTAGATCCCGGTGGGCGTCCTTCTTCCGCTCTCCGACTCTCTGCCCGTCACGCAGTCGCTCTCCCAGACGAGGCTGCCGCCCTGATAATACCAGGCGTGCTGCATCGTCTTGTCCACCTCGATGTAGGTGCCTCCGAAGGTGCTGTCAAAGGTGTCTGACAGTGAATACAGGGGCTCCTTCTCGACAGACTGTCTGCCCAGAATATCCTGATAGAGGCTGACGGCCTCCGCCTCCTGGTCGATCACATGTCCGAAGTCCGCCACGGGGAAGGTGATATCCCCTCCGGCCGTAGAGTGAAAGACGATGGAATTCTCCGTGTGGTCGTAGTCGGCGGCGAGGGCGGCCACATATTCGCGGCACTTCTGCTGAAGCACGTTGGTATCCAGATAATAGTAGTCCGGATCCTCTTCTCTCGTCGAGATCCACTCATACATGGTATCGCCGTTCAGCACTCTCTCGCTTCCGTCGTAGAGCTTGTAGGTAATCGCGATATCAAGATAGGAATTGATATCGTTCACCTGCAGATTCAGTCCCTCGTCGTCGGCTTTTATGTCCGCCTCCCGGTAGAGGTCAAGATCCGAAAGATCCGCCTCGGGCTCCGCATTGCCGACTGCCTCCTCCACGGCCGCGAGGACGACGTCACTTTTGATCTCCGTGCCCTCGGTCTCGGGAACAATCTCAAGCCGGTGCTTTTTGCCCATCTTCATATAGGCGTCTTCCGGCGGGATCTGATTCTCCGCCTGCAGCTCCGGCAAAGCGAGAACCGCCTCCTCCACCTTTGCCGGATCATAGGTCCAGGCCTCCTCGACCTCGTAGTCGGATGTCTCACCGAACTTTCCCATAATCCAGTCGTACTTGTCCTGTTCAGACAGGAGATCGCTCACGGACGAGTCCGGGGCATAGGTAAAACCGAGGTCGCCGCTTGTGAGCAGCTCCTCGCTCCCGTCAGGGAATACGACCTTCAGGCTGTACTCCTCCACGCGGTCCCTGATCACATCTTCCACCTCGGAAGCTGACATGTTGCCCGCGTTGATCCCGTTGATAAATGTCCCCTCAATAAACCGGTCCTCATACCGGTCCGCATGCACGGTGTAACCGGCTGCCGTCACGCCGACGGACGCCGATACAAGTGACAGGATCAGAAATCCCGCTAACTTATGGCTGATCAAAGCATTTTCCCCTTAAAAAGAAACTCCCCATTAAACAAGTGACTATTATATCACAACTTTCCCCTCAGCAAAATCCCCTTTTCTGCTGAGGGGAAGGATCTGATCCGGTATCAGAATCAGTGTAAAACGCGGCCCGTCAGAAGAGCGAGTCACGCAGCACGCGGTAGAGCTTTCCCGGATCGATGGGCTTAAGAATCGCCCCGTCCATGTCGGCCTGTCTGCTTCTGGCCGCGTCACCCTCGTACGCGCTCGCCGTGAGGGCAATAATCGGTATGGTTTTCGCGCATTCAATCGGAAGCCTGCGGATCTCACCGGAGGCGGTGATCCCGTCCATGACCGGCATCCGGATATCCATGAGGATCAGGTCAAACGCGCCCTCCTCGGAGACGAAGACGTCGATCGCCTCCTGCCCGTTTCCGGCGGATATCACATCGACGCCGACCGTCTCCAGCAGATCACGCGCGATCTCCATATTGAGCGGATGATCCTCTACGAGGAGAATCCGCTTTCCGGAAAAATGGTAAAACTCCCGGTTCACGCCGCGCACCGGAATATTTTCAGGCTTGTCGATCAGCCGCAGCGGAAGAATCAGGCGGATGACGGTTCCCATCCCGTGGCCGCTCTCTATGGAGAGCGAACCGTCGTGCTGGTCCGCATATCGCTTGACCTTGCCGAGGCCGTGGCCCTCCGTATCCATCTCGATCCGCCGAAGCACGGCCGCCTGCTCGATGGGACTCATTCCCACCCCGTTGTCCTGCACATAAAATTCCAGAACAGCCCGGTCATCCGTATGCATGAGTTCATTGACACTCAATATGACATCGCCGCCTTCAGGGGTAAACTGAATCGCGTTGTCAACCAGCTCCTTCAGGATCTCACGCAGTTCGTCCGGGTTGCCCTGCATTGACGCGTGGGAAATCCCGTCAATTCTGTACCGGAAGTGAAGATGCTGCTTCTTTGCGGCATCCCCCGCCTCCTGCGTCAGATCCCGCATGAGCTCGGGAATATTCAGCGTCTCCTGCACCTTATCCATACCTCCATCCTCCAGATAGAAAACGTGTGAAAAGGCAATTAGATACAGACTGTATTTCTGATTCAAATATACAGCCGCGCCCACCTGTTCGTCAATGAACCGATGTGCCAAAATGTTTACGCCGACTCTTTTTCCGGAGGACCTTTCAGTATTCCGTCACGTATTTTCCGAAGTCCCATCCAAGATCCGCCGCCATGTCGATCAGGCGCTCCTCATCAGCTGACGAGATCAGCGATGAATCCGATGAGGGAAGAGGCAGTCCGACCCGCCCCGCGAGTTCACAGTATTCCGTAAGATCCGACCTCAGCCGCTCGACATCCAGCTTCATGACGTAAGTTAGACTCCTTTATCCGATTGCATATTCATCCTTATTTATGGCCGCATGATTGAGATCTACATGGTAACGTCT
>CAYLHR010000080.1:0-9267 GCA_964383335.1 uncultured Lachnospiraceae bacterium | reverse complement strand
ATCTCGTGGGGCTTTACTGCTGACTTGACTCTTACCAGCTCCTCCATGAGTTCCCTGTCGGACAGTTCCCGAAGCGCTGCTTTTCCCATATTTTTCCTCCCTTCTGTGTTCCCCGTCAGTGCGGCCGCGGCGCTCTGCCGCAGCCTTCAGCCGAAATTGTCAGGATATGTAAATATTATAAAGCTCCGCCCTGTTTTTTCAAAATGAAAGAAATGTGAACATGGTGTGAACGAATACAAAGTGTGGCAAAAACACCTTGATTTAAGCGAATTCATCCCTTATAATACTTTTGTAAAATTCTTTTTCATAACGTATAATTTATTCAAAACGGAGACGAGTATGAATCTGACCAGGCTGACAAGAAAAGAGCTGGATATTCTGTATGTCCTCTGGGGAACGGAAGATGCTCTCAGTGCGACGGAGATTACGGAACAGGCACCTGAGCTCAACAAAAATACGGTCAATGCGCTTCTCCGGAAACTGCTTCGCGCTGAACTGATCCGTGTAGACGATATCGGCTACAGCGGCACTGTGCTTACAAGGAAGTACCGCGCCGTTCTGTCGCATGAGGAATATATGCGGCAGAGTATCGCGGACGATTCCCGGAAGGTGGCTGACTCTGCCTCAAGGAGGGGTGTGATTACGGCGATCCTTGACGCGGCGGAGGCGTCCGGAACTCTGGATGAGGAGATCCGGGAGATCGAGGCGCTTCTTGCGGAGTACCGGAAGAACGCAGAGTAATGATTGTGCAGAAACAAAGAGAGCAGCGGGCGTGTCAGCGTCGCTGCTCTCTTTGTTTAATAGGGGAGGGATGGAACGGGGACCCCGTCAGGCCAACCCCTCGCTTCGGAAATACTGATCGATGCCGTTCGCGAGTCCCCTCGCTATCTTCAGCTGGAAGCCGGAATTTGCCATGCGGAGATCCTCGGTCGGATTGCTCATAAGGCCCATCTCGACGATGGCCACCGGCATTTTGCACCAGTTGATTCCGGTCATGTCGTTCTGATAGAGATTCTCTCTCCGGTTCTGCCCGGTCTCGGCGCACTGCGCGTTGCGGAGCAGGGTGCAGAGGTTCCGGCTCTTTTTGATCACGGAGGCCGAAAGCCAGGGATTGCTGCTGGCGGGGCCGTAGCAGAGGACGCCGGTGACGGAGGAGGAGTCGATATCATCCGCGTGAATCCGGACCATGATATCGGCCTTTGCCCTGTTTGCCACTTTGGCGCGCTCAATATTGCTGATCTGAACGTTGTGCGTTGTGCGCGTCATGACGACGGTGTAGCCCCTCGCCTCCAGTTCATCCCGGAGCTTAAGAGAGACCTCCAGATTGATCTCATACTCGTTCTTGTGCGAATAATGTCCGTAAGCGCCGCTGGTCACCTTGGCCTTGGTGGCGGAGGATCCGGGGCCGATCGGTTCTCTGGACGACATCCCGTGAAGCTGGTGTCCCGGATCGATGCAGACGATGAGACCTTCTCCGTCTACGATGGTGTCGCCGAGCGCGGCTTTCCGGAGCTTTCTGTACGTCCGGGAGGAGGGCTTTGCCTTTTTGTATTTCGCCGGATCTTTGGCGGTCTGCTTCTTTTTCAGACCCTTTTTAACAAAATAGGCGAGCACGGCCTTGTCGTCGTCTCCGACTTTCTTTACGACCTTCGGATATCGTTTTACGTAGTAGTTATAGCTGTAGATCGACTTCAGCTCCAGCTTTCCGTATTTTGTAACTGCTTTCCGCATCTTTTTTACACCGGTTGCGTATTTGCGAAAAGCTCTCTTTTTGTAACCTTTGTTTTGATAATGAAGATAATACTTTTTGTAATTGTTCCGGTATTTGGCCCTGAGTGACGGGCAGCCGTACCGATAGGATTTGGGGTCAAAGCTGGCGATGGCCTGCAGCTCAAGCTTCATGCCCTTTTTTACGAAGTGCCTGATGGCTCTCTCCGGATTCTTCGCGTAGCGCTTTGCGGCGTCATTGTGAGTCGTGTAATATGTAAAATCATAGACGCGGCTGTAATCCACGCCTTTGTAGGTCGTGGAGGGCTCCGAGGTCGGCGCGTCGTCGCTTACGGAAGAGAGCTCCCCGAGATCCGCGGCGGACGCCGTGCGCGGGGCCGCGCCCAGGAAGATGAGAACCGCGAGCAGGGTCAGAAGACGGGCTCCGGGACGGTGTTTCATAGGCTGCTGCTCCTTTCATTTATCTTGAGATGTCACCAGGTCAGTACCTCGCAGCCGCTCTCCGTGACGAGAACCTGCACTTCCCACTGGGCGGACGGGAGACCGTCCTGCGTGTGTACCGTCCAGCCGTTGCTCTCATCCGTGAAGATATCGGGCCTGCCCAGATTGACCATGGGCTCGATGGTAAAGCACATGCCGGGGACGAGGAGCATGCCGGTTCCGGGTTCGCTCACATAACTTACCCAGGGGTCCTCGTGGAATTCGAGTCCGCAGCCGTGACCGCCGATTTCGCGGACGACGGAGAAGCCCTGATCGAGCGCGTGCCGGTGCACCGCGTGTCCCATGTCTCCGAGATAATGCCAGGGGATCGTGTTTTTGATTCCGATCTCTACGCATTCTTTCGCGGTTTCGACGAGGCGGCGGGTCTCTTCGGCCACATTTCCGATGCAGAACATGCGGGAGGAATCCGAAAAGTACCCCCTGAAAATCGTGGAGACGTCGACGTTTATAATATCGCCATCCTTTAAGATCACGCTGTCGGAGGGTATTCCGTGACACACCTCATCATTCAGCGATGTGCATACGCTCTTCGGAAAGCCCTCGTAGTTGAGGGGGGCGGGCACCGCGCCGCGTTCGGCGGTGATTTCGCTTACGATCCGGTCAATGTCCCCCGTCGACATGCCCGCGCAGATTTTTTCCGCGACGGTGTCGAGTATCTCGACATTGATCTTCGCGCTCTCGCGGATACCGGCGATATCCGAGGGCGTCTTCAGAAGGGTGCGCGGGGGAACCTCGTGTCCCATGCGGGCGGCCGTCCGGATCCGCTCATCGAAGGACATGTGGCACTGCTTGTATTTTTTTCCGCTTCCGCACCAGCAGGGCGCGTTACGTTCAAGCTTGGGCCAGATCAGATGTTTCAGGGAAGTCTGTCCGGTCCCTGACCGGAGAATCGGTTTTGGCATATGGCATCTCCCTTTGCGGATGCCGCCGTAAATTCGTACTTTATCCTTAAGGGTGCGCGGCATCCGGATCAAGTATGACCGCTCGTTATGGAAAAGTCAAGAATTGGCTCACTTGGCTGACAAGTTTGACAGAGCGGTTCTTCTCTGTTAGAGTTATAAAATACTAATAAGATTTATAAAAGTTGCTTGTTTTGTAAAAGAAAAAACTTCTGTCTTTTTTGGCTGTTGAAATAATAATAGTAATAGTGTATAGTGAGTGTAAAAATTTATTGAGGGGTGCCGGATTATGATGGAACTGAAGCCAACAATCACAGAGAGGAGACGGCAGACGCGGAATACGATGTATCGTCTGATCTATGAGGCTCCTCATCCGGTAAGCAAGCAGCAGATCGCCCGCGCCGCGCAGTACAGCCTTCCCACGGTTCATCAGAATATCGCCGAGCTTCTGGAGGCGGGGCTCATCCGGCCCGGGGAGATCCAGAAATCGACGGGCGGCCGCCCGGCAGTCGGCTATACGATCAACGAAAAGATCCGCTTTTCCGTCGGTATCGCGGTATCCGCGTATCATCTGAGAATTCTGGCCGTGGATCTGAGTCAGAATGAGATCGCCCACAAGGAGATCAGGCAGGAGATGCAGGAGGGCGATCAGGGGGAGATGATCGGGAAGATGATCTCGTCTGAGCTGGACACATTTTTAAAGGAGAACAATCTGGAGCCCGCAAAGCTCCTGGGAGTCGGAATCACCTTCCCCGGCGTCATCGACCGGGAGCACGACGCGGTGGTCTTCTCACCGACTATGAATATGAAGGACCTTGAGCTCGGACGGGTCCGGGAACAGGTTCCGTATCCGGTATTTATCGAGAACGACTCGACAAGCGGAGGCGCTGCGGAGTGGCTCGGCCTTGAGCCGGGGGACAGGGAGGATTTTGTCTATCTGTTCCTCGAGAACGGGATCGGCGGCGCCGTATTTATCGACGGGAAGCCCTATCTCGGCAGATCGGGCAGGAGCGGGGAATTCGGACATATGTGCATCGTTCCCGGCGGCAGAAAGTGCAACTGCGGGAAGAGGGGGTGCCTGGAGGCCTATATCAGCGCCTTCCGGTACACGAGCGATCTGGGCATCACGCGGGATGAATTCTTCGAGGGGCTCGGCGCCGGAAAAAAAGAATATGAGGATCTCTGGAATGAGGTTCTGGACTATCTGTCGATCGGTATCAGTAATCTGCGCCTGGCCTTTGACTGCGATATCATTCTGGGAGGCTTCGTATCCAGATATCTGGAGCCCTGGCTTCCGGCTCTCAAGGAGAGAATCGTGGAGAGAAGCCCCTTTGAATCCGACGCGGACTTCGTGAAGCTCGGCCGCTATCCGACCAAGGCCGGCATGATGGGTGTGGCCTGGCATTTTGTTCAGGAGTTCATTGAGAAGATCTGAGAGGTGCCGTTTTGCAAAATGAGCCCTCTCTCTTCCAAAAACGGTGAAAAAAAGTTACAATGAGGTGGTGACTGCGGGGGATACCCGCGGCCGCCGCTTTTTTGCGCGGAGAGGATATTTGGCGGGAGGAATCGGATTTGAGAAAGTCTTTGTATCAGTTTGTGCGGAGGGCCGCGCTTATCATGGCCCTGGGAGCTTTGACGCTGCATCTTGCGGCCTGCGGAGGAGGCGGAAAGGAAGAGGCGGAGGCCTCCTCCGGGGCTGAATCCGCCGTGAGCGTCCCGGAGACGGAGGAGGAAGAGAAAAAGCTCGTGGGAATTGCCCTTCCGGCCGTTTCGGCGGAGCGGTGGAACCGGGACGGGGAGGCTCTCGTGTCCGGCTTCCGGGCGGAGGGGTACGAGGCGTCACTCGTTTTCTCCAACAACAGCGCATCCAGACAGACGGCGGATGTGGCCCAGCTCATACGGGACGGAGCGGACCTGCTCGTCATCGCGCCCACGGACGGCGCCGCCCTGTCCGACGTGCTCTCCGAGGCGAAGGAGAAGGGGATTCCCGTCATATCGTACGACCGGCTGATCCCGGATTCCGACGCCGTCAGCTACTTCGTCTCATTTAATCATTACGCGGGCGGACGGCTCGTGGGAGAATATGTGGCTGAGGCGCTGGACCTCAAGAACGCCGACAGTCAGACTGTATATCATATCGAGTTCATGTCGGGCGATCTGGCGGATACGAATTCCGGATTTTTCTTTAACGGGACGTATGATGTACTGAAGACCTACCTCGACGCGGGAAATCTGGCGGTTCCGTCGGAGGCGCAGACATTTGTGGAGACCGCGACTGCCGGCTGGAGCTCAGCCGCTGCCGGAAGCCGCATGAACGATCTCCTGGAGCAGTATTACGGCGGGGAGACCGCTCTTGACGCCGTGATCTGCGCTGATGACACGCTGGCGCTCGGCGTGGACCAGGCGATCGAGGAGAATTATCAGGGCAAGAACACGGTCATCGTCACCGGTCAGGGCGGGGATGAGGAAAATCTCGCGAAGATCATCGACGGCAGTCAGTCCGCGACGGTCTTCCTGCCGACGGCGGATGAAGCGGAGGTGACACTGGCTCTCGGAAAGTCTCTTCTTGAGGGCGTGTTCCCGGACTCGTCTCTGATAGAGGAGAACAGCTGGGCATTTCACTGCACCTATGATACGCAGTCCTATGACAACGGCGCGGGCGTTGCGGCTTCCTATCTCCTGGATCCGGTCGTGATCACGGCGGAAAACATGCAGAAGGAGCTGATAGATACCGGCTACTATGTGATGGAGGAAGACCTTCCGAAGGCGGCGGAGACAGCCCTGCCGGAGGGCGCGGTGACTTCCGCTGCGGCCGGGGACGGAGAGCCGGGATCGGAGAGCGCGGCCGAAGCGGCCGCCGGAGCGGACGTAACCGGATCGGACAGCTCTCCGGAGGCCGCCGGAGAAGATGAGACCGGATCGGACGGCCCGGAGGCCGCCGGAGAAGATGAGACCGGATCGGACGGCCCGGAGGAGACGGCCGGAGAGGATGAGACCGGATCGGACGGCCCGGAGGAGACGGCCGGAGAGGATGAGACCGGATCGGAGAGCGCGGAGGAGACGGCTCAGGCGGAAGATGGGAGTTCCTCCGAGTGACAGACGAAAAGCGAAAAACAGGGAATGATTCTGTGAAAAAAGGGAAGCCCGGCAGCGGGATTCCCTTTTTTAGGACTTTGTGACAAAAATAGAGCGCAAAAATTGGTAATAGTGCTGAAAAAGTGTAATTAGTCGTGAAAATACAAGCAATTTTGTTGACGATTTTGTCCGGAGGGTGTATGATAATGACGTTTTATAAAGTGTCTTTACAAAAGTGGTTTTAAAGACACTCTGGGTAACAGTTAACAATGTTGAAGGAGGATGAAGATGAAAGCGAAAAAGTTAGTTTCTCTGTTGCTTGCGGGAATGATGACTGTTTCACTTGCGGCCTGCGGCGGATCATCTGATTCCGCAGCTCCGGCCGAGTCAGCGGCCGAGTCGGCTGCGGAAGAGACTGCCGAAGGCGCCGAGTCGGCTGCGGAAGAAACCGCTGAAGCCGCTCCGGCCGCCGGCAAGAAGGTGGGTATTGCGATGCCTACTCAGTCCCTTGAGAGATGGAACCGCGACGGTTCTTTCCTGGATGCCCAGTTCAAGGCTGCCGGATATGAGACAGAGGTCACCTATTCTGACAACGATATCAAAAAGCAGGTCTCCGATATCGAGAACCTGATCGCCGATGAGGTGGATCTTCTCGTGATCGCCGCGATCGACGGAGAGTCCCTGAGCCAGGTTCTGGCTGACGCGAAGGACGCGGGCATCCCCGTTATCTCCTATGACCGTCTGATCATGAACACTGACGCGATCAGCTACTATGTATCGTTCGACAACTACACGGTCGGAAAGCTTCAGGGCGAGTTCGTCGTCGAGAAGCTCGGCCTTGACCTGAACGACACATCCAAGACCTACAACATCGAGTTTACGGCCGGCGATCCCGCCGACAACAACGCGGGCTTCTTCTTCAACGGCGCCTACGATGTCCTGAAGGATTACATCGATGCCGGCATCCTCAATGTTCCGTCCGGACAGACCAGCTTCGAGCAGGTCGCCACACCGCAGTGGGATACCAAGAAGGCTCTTGAGCGCATGCAGAACATCCTCGGTTCCTATTACGGAAACGGCGAGGTTCTTGACATCGCCCTCTGCTCCAACGACTCCACGGCTCTCGGCGTGACACAGGCGATCGATTCCGACTATGCCGGAGACAACGAAGTGATCATCACGGGTCAGGACGGAGACGAGGCCAACCTCGCGAACATCGTCGACGGCAAGCAGACCATGACGGTCTACAAGGCTGTGGCCAACGAAGCGGTCGCGACTCTCGATCTCGGCATCGCCATCCTGAACGGCGAGACACCGGATGCGGGCCTCATCGAAAGCAGCAACTGGGATTTCGAGTGCGCTTATGACACGGAGTCCTATGACAACGGAACGGGCATCATTCCTTCCTACCTGCTGGTACCGACGGTTGTGACCAAGGACAACATCCAGACCGAGCTTGTCGACACCGGATATTACACCATGGAAGGCAATTATCCGAAGGCTGTCGGCTGATTATCTGAAAAGATACAGCAGAAAAGCAGCGGAAACCATCAGCTGAACCGGGCGGGGCATTTCACTTGCCCCGCCTTTTTAAGGCACATTCGCGGCATTATCCGTTAAGAAGCGGCGGGAGGTATTCATTTGGCTGACTATATTTTGGAAATGAAGAACATCACGAAGCTCTATCCCGGCGTCAGGGCTCTGGATGACGTCAATCTTCAGGTGGAGCGGGGTGAGATTCATGCGCTGGTCGGTGAGAACGGGGCGGGAAAGTCGACGCTCATGAACGTTCTTTCCGGGACGATTCCGTTCGGTCAGTATACGGGCGATATCGTCTACAACGGCGAGACCTGCAAATTCAACAATATCCACGACTCCGAGAAACTCGGAATCGTGATCATCCATCAGGAACTCGCCCTCATTCCCGAGCTGACCATTGCCGAAAATATGTTCCTCGGCAATGAAAGAAAAAACAGCTTCGGAAAAATTGACTGGAACGAGACCTATCATCAGGCATCGGAACAGATGAAGCGCGTGGGACTTAAGGAAAAGTCCTCTGTGCTGATTAAGGATATCGGTACCGGCAAGCAGCAGCTCGTGGAAATCGCGAAGGCGCTCTCCAAGAACGTGAAGCTGCTGATCCTTGACGAGCCGACCTCTTCTCTTAATGAAGAAGACTCGAAGATGCTTCTGGACATGCTCCTCGGATTTAAGAAGGAGGGGATGACCTCAATCATCATCACTCATAAATTAAATGAGGTTGCCTACTGCGCGGACAGAATCACGGTTCTCCGCGACGGCTCCACGATCGAGACCATGCTGAATCCCGACCACAACATCGATGAGGAGCGGATCATAAGAGGCATGGTCGGGCGCGAACTCACCAACAGATTCCCGGAGAGAGTGCGCAATATTTCGGATGAGATCGCCTTTGAGGCGAAAAACTGGACGGTCTATCATCCGGTTTACACGGATAAATGTATTGACAGGGACGTGAGCTTCCACGTCAGAAAGGGCGAGATCGTCGGTTTCTCCGGCCTTCAGGGCGCGGGCCGCACGGAGATGGCCATGGCTCTCTTCGGAAAGAGCTACGGAAGCCATATCAGCGGCCAGGAGTTCATCAACGGTCAGGAGGTCCACCTCAAAAATGAGCACGACGCAATCGAACACGGCCTCGCCTACGTGACGGAGGACCGGAAGGTGAACGGACTTGTGCTCGATGCGTCCATCGCCTGGAACACCTCCATGGCGAAGATGGAAAAGGTCACAAGCGGCCGCGGCATCATTGACGTCGCGAAGGAGCACAATGTCGCGCAGGAGTATGTCGAGGCGCTGAAGACCAAGACGCCGAGCGTGCAGCAGAACGCGGGCAATCTCTCCGGCGGAAACCAGCAGAAGGTCCTTTTGGCCAAGTGGATGTTCGCGGATCCGGATGTGCTGATCCTGGATGAGCCGACCAGAGGTATCGACGTCGGCGCGAAGTACGAGATCTACTGCATCATGAACGATATGGTCGCGCAGGGGAAGTCGGTCATCATGATTTCCTCGGAGATGCCGGAGATGC
>CAYLHR010000079.1:5846-9362 GCA_964383335.1 uncultured Lachnospiraceae bacterium | reverse complement strand
GAAGCCCTGGAACATCACCTTGTTCTCGAAGTGCGCGCGGCGCGCGCCGAGCGCCTCGGGCGTCAGCTGCTTTCCGATAATGATGCTGGACGGACGCTCGCCGGCGAAGTACTTGTTGCTGTTCTCATCGTCCTTGCCGCAGGCGAAGGCCACGATCTGGGCCGCGACGTTCGCGCAGAGCTTCTTCTGGCTCGTGCTGCCCTCGATGACGACGTCGGTCCCGAACTGGTTCTCAAGGAAGCCGACGAACTGGAGCGGGATGATCGTCGTGCCCTGGTGCAGAAGCTGATAGAAGGAATGCTGGCCGTTGGTTCCGGGCTCACCGAAGATGGCCGGGCCGGTCTGGTAGCTCACGGGCTCGCCGAAGCGGTTGACGCTCTTGCCGTTCGACTCCATGTCGAGCTGCTGCAGATGAGCGGGGAAGCGGGAGAGCGCCTGCGAATAGGGCAGGACCGCGGTGCTCTGATAGCCGAGCACATTTCTCTCGTAGACGCCGATGAGGGCATCCAGCATGGACGGATTCTTGAGCGGATCCTCCTCGAGCGCCGTCCTGTCGGCCGCCGACGCGCCCTCCAGAATCCTGGCGAACACCTCGGGTCCAAAGGCGAGAGACAGCACCGCGCCGCCGACCGCGGAGGTCGAGGAGTAGCGGCCGCCGATGTAATCGTCCATAAAAAATGCAGCCAGGTAACCGCTGTTCTTCGCCAGCGGCGAGGTCTCACTCGTGACCGCGATCATGTGGTCCTTCGGGTCAAGGCCGGCCTTCACGATGGCGTCCTTCACGAAGGACTCGTTGGTCAGCGTCTCAAGGGTCGTGCCGGATTTGTATTCTAGGACAAAAATCGAGTGGGCGACATCGATCTCCGACAGCACCGCGAGGGCGTCGTCCGGGTCGACGTTGCTGATGAAGCGGGCCTGCATCTTAAGCGTGCCGTTGGCCTTCGCCCAGCTCTCGAGCGCGAGATACAGGGCGCGCGGGCCGAGGTCGCTTCCGCCGATGCCGATCTGTACGACGGTCGTAAACTTCTCTCCGGCCGCGTTGGTGATCTCACCTGCGTGAACCTTTTCGGCAAACTCCGCGATGCGCTTCTGCTGGGACACATAGAATTCGCGCTTGTCCACGCCGTCCGCCGTCACGGCATCGCACAGCTGTCCGCGGGTGAGCTGATGCAGCACGAGCCGCTTCTCTCCCGTGTTGATCACGGCACCGTTCAGAAGCTCCTTATATTTATCCGTGAGCTCCGCCTCCTTCGCGAGGGCCGCGAGCTTCTCAAGCAGGGCGTCGTCCACCTGCTTGGCCGCATAATAATAGGTAAGTCCCGCTGCCATCGGGACGGAGTACTTTTTCACGCGCTCAGCCCCCGCATCTCCCGCAAGCGCTTCCCTTAAACGCACCGGGCACTTTGTCTCCGAAAGGGCGCCGAAGCTCTCAAGCGTGTCCAGATTCTTCCATGAAACCATAGTCTTTTTCCTCCTTTTTTCCGACGGCACGACACGGCCAATCATATATTACCTCGTATTATTGTAAAGAATTATTCAGGTGATGTAAAGCGGGCATTCATATTCCGTCCCGCAGCATTTCCCGGAAAATGCTGCCGCTCCTGCGGCCGGAAGACATCTATTTCGCAGCCTGCTGGCCCGCGTAGCGGTCAACGATGTAGGAGGCGTCGTAGTAGATCTTATCCCTCTCGACGAGCCGCGCCTTTCCGCCCTCCGCGTAAAGGATATTGACCGCGCAGTTGTAGGGCACGTGCTCCTGCCAGAAGGCGGACGGATCCTCGTAGAAGGGATTAAGAAGCGCTCTCACCGCGCACCCGTGCGTGCCGATGAGATACGTCTTTCCGTCGTCCGCCGCGATGAGGTCCCTTAAAAATGCGCCGGTTCTCTCAATTACCTGCCCGATCGTCTCCCCGCCGGGGAATCCCGCGAAATGAGCGGGATCCGAGAAGAACCTTCCGGCTTCCCCGTTCGGCAGGGGTCCCTCCTTCGCGAGGCGTCCCTCGTACACACCGACGCTGATCTCCTTCAGGCGCTCGTCGATTTCAACCGGAACCGCCCCGTTTCCGCTCTCCCGGAGGATGATCTCCGCCGTGTCCCGGGCCCGCACAAGCGGACTTGAGATGCACCGGTCAAAATGAATGTCCCGCATCGCCTGCCCCGTCAGCTTCGCAAGAAGCACGCCCGATTCGTTGAGAGGCGAATTGGTCCATCCCTGAAGGACACCGCTTTTGTTCATCTCCGTCTCTCCGTGCCGCACAATATAAATTTTCATCTGTCTCTCCCGCTGTCTGTCATCATCAGATACGCCGGCTTTCATATCCCGTGCCGCCGCGCAATTAACAGTGTAATCGCAAGGAGCACGAAAATCAATCCGCACCCGTCCTTATCTTGAAGTTTCTGTCTGAAATTGCTACACTTTTTACAGATACAGCACCGGGATATATGACAGAAGAGAGCTGACAGATACGGATATGGAACTGGCTTTCAAAATCAAAAAAGGAGGATTCCGGTATGAATAAACGTGTCGACCCTTCGTCCCGCGCAGCGGGAATGCTGCTGCTTGCCGCGGCCTTGATCGCAATCAGAATGAGCCATATGCCGGTTCAATTCCAGATTGAAAATCTCATTGTTCTGGCAGCGGCCGTTTTGATGCTGCTCGGCGTTCACGCTCTGATTCCGGCTGCCTGCGCGGCACTCGCGCTTGTGCCTCTCCTTGTCAGGCATTATCCGCTGCATATTCTTTTCAGTGCGTCCGGATTCCGGCGCATGCCTCAGATCTATATTCTGCTCCTTGCGGCCCTTATACTCGCCGCCATGGCCTCCGCCTCACGGCGGGATCCCGGGAGACACGAGCCCCGGTGGTTCCTCCCGGGCACGCTTGTCACCGCCGGATATCTTTACTATATATTCGGGCAGTACCGGGTCCTTGCCGATATTTCTTCTCCGGAATACTTGCGCGCCCTGGGTCTCACCACCCTCGCACACGTCGCCTTCGGCATATCCCTCATCATCTACGCCCGCCGGTACGCGTACCCGGACAGCTCGCTCGAGGCCGCAGCTGACAGCCTGTCGCGCAGCACGGCGGCGAAACGCGGACCGGCGGCCGGACGAGGACAGGCGGCCGCTCTTCGGCGCGGCGGTTCTGAAAAGCGCGGCCTTCCGCGCGGACAGGATGCCCGGAAAAGCATCCTGCGCGACCGGGATGCCGCAAACTACATCCTGCGCGGACAGGGCGCGGAAAAGCGATCCGTCAGGAATACCGGTGCGGAATCCGCCTTCCCCGGCAGGAAGGACGACGGCCGGCCGTCAGGCGCCATGTTCGACGTCGAGCCCGACAGAGGCCGCCGGAAAAAGGGAGGCGGCCAGGATCTCTGGGACGCATAAAGATCCCGCTTTTTTACAGACAGGAGGCCGGCCCCCCCACGCGGGCCGGCCCAATTCTGTTAAACCGTTACGGTGTGGCTGTTTTTAAACCCCCGCCGGGGGGGGGGAAACCGGGGCTCACAAACAAGTAAG
>CAYLHR010000079.1:2420-5836 GCA_964383335.1 uncultured Lachnospiraceae bacterium | reverse complement strand
CCGGCCCGCAGACGCGGGCCGGCCCATTGCTGTTCACCGTTTCCTGTGTCACTGTTCTTCACCGCCGGCGGCGGGGAGGAATACCCCTGTCTTTCATTTACTGTCCGGCGCGGCGCTTCTCATAATCCTCGAGCGCGGACCGGATGGCCTCCTCGGCCAGCACCGAGCAGTGCATTTTGTAATCCGGCAGGCCGTCCAGCGCCTCGGCGACCGCTTTGTTCGTGAGCTTCATCGCCTCGCTCACCGGCTGCCCCTTTATGAGCTCCGTCGCCATGGAACTCGAGGCGATCGCGCTCCCGCACCCGAAGGTCTCAAAGCGGACGTCCTCGATCACGTCGTTCCTGATCTTCAGATACACCTTCATGATATCGCCGCATTTGGCGTTTCCCACCTCGCCGATGCCGTTCGCGTCCTCAAGGAATCCGACGTTGCGGGGATTCCGGAAATGATCCATCACCTTTTCACTGTATAAAGCCATATTCTTCTCTCCTTATCGTGGTATCCGCGCCGCCTGTTACAGAATGTGCCGTATTTTCCCTGATTCCAGATCCCTCCAGACCGGAGAGAAGCTCCGCAGATGCTCCACCACCTGTTTCACGGAATAGACGATATAATCCGCCTCCGCGTCAGTTATGTTTTCCCCGAGGCTGAGCCGCAGGGAGCCGTGCGCGACATCGTGCACTCTTCCGATCGCGAGAAGCACGTGGCTCGGATCGAGAGAGCCCGAAGTGCAGGCGCTCCCGGAGGACGCCGCTATGCCCCTGTCGTCGAGGAGAAGCAGCAGGGATTCCCCCTCGATCCCCTCGAAGCAGAAATTGATGTTTCCGGGCAGCCGGCGCTCCCGGTCCCCGTTCAGGGCGCTGTGGGGAATCTTTGAGAGGCCGTCAATGATCCTGTCCCTGGCCGCCCTCAGTGCGGCCGCGTGTTCCTCTCTTTTCTCCTCCGCCTCCGCGATGGCCGCGGCCATGGCAGCGATGCCCGGCACGTTCTCCGTCCCCGCGCGCCTGCCCCGCTCCTGCGCGCCTCCCTCAATCAGGCTGGAGAGGCGGATGCCCTTCTTCGCGTAAAGAAATCCGACGCCCTTGGGGCCGTGGAACTTGTGCGCGGACGCGGACAGCATGTCGACATGGTCGCGGACCACATCCACCGGGATGTGGGTTACGGCCTGAACCGCGTCCGTGTGAAAGAGAACGCCCCGCTCCCTGCAGACCGCCCCGATCTCCTGGATGGGCTGAATGGTTCCGATCTCGTTGTTCGCGTACATCACCGTCACGAGACATGTGTCGTCCCTGATGGCCGCGCCGACCTCCTCCGGCCGGACGATTCCGTTCTCATGCACGTCAAGGAGCGTGATGTCAAAGCCGTGCCTCTTCAGCTTCTCCAGCGTGTGCAGAACCGCGTGATGCTCAAAGGCGGTGGAGACGATGTGCGTCTTTCCGCTCTTTTTCCCGAGCTCTGCGGCCGTGAGGATCGCCTGGTTGTCCGCCTCGCTGCCCCCGGAGGTAAAATAAATCTCACGGGGCTCCGCGCCGATCACGCCCGCCACGGCCGCGCGCGACTCCTCCAGAATCTCCTTTGCCCTCTGACCCAGGCCGTAGAGGCTGGACGGATTCCCGTACTCCTCCTTCATGACGGCGGTCATCCTGTCGATTGCCGCCTCGCTCATTTTTGTCGTTGCCGCATTGTCCGCGTAGATCACTTTTGATTTCTCCTGTTCCTGTTGCTTTATTTTCGATCATAATATTCCTATTTACCCTGCGTGTCAATAGGTTTATAATGTTTCTGGACATATTTTCACCCAGAGATATAATAGATAATAACAGAAAAGGAGGAGCCGCATGATTTCAACAAGAGGGCGCTACGCGATCCGTGTCATGATTGATCTCGCAGAGCATGAGGACGGCGGCTGGATCCCGCTGAAGGACATCGCCGCGAGGCAGGGCATTTCAAAAAAGTATCTGGAAATCATCGTAAAAGATATGGTGACCGGCAGACTCCTCGTCGGCGTGAGCGGCAAGGGGGGCGGATACCGGCTCTGCAGGAGACCCGATGAGTATACCGTCGGGGAGATTCTGGAGCTCATGGAGGGGACTCTGTCGCCCGTCGCCTGCCTGACGGAAAAGAGAGAGGACTGCCCGAGAAAAGAGATCTGCCAGACCCTTCCCATGTGGGAAGAGTACGACAGCATGGTGCATGACTTCTTCTTCAGCAAAAAACTGAGTGATCTGACCGGACAAAAGACAGAGAGAACTGACCGGACAAAAGACGGAGAGATCTGAACCGGCAGGAAATGACGGAGGTGCTTCATGCGGAAGATCGACACATTTCCCACCCACCGCATCGGCGGTCTCGAATACCGGGCAGGCCGCGTCCTCCCCTTCGGGGCCGCCCTCATTGATGACGCTGTCAATTTCAGCATTTTTTCCAGAGACGCGGTCTCCTGCACACTTCTTCTCTATCACGCGGGAGAGCGGGAACCGTTTGCGGAAATCCCTTTTCCCGAAAGCTTCCGTATCGGCGACGTCTTCGCCATGATGGTCTTCGGCCTCGACATCGAAGATCTGGAATACGGCTACCGCATGGACGGGCCCTTCGCTCCTGAGCGCGGCCTCCGCTTCAACCCGGACCTTCCCCTCCTCGACCCCTATGCGAAATCCGTCTCAGGCAGAACGGTCTGGGGAAAAACGCCGGATTTCACCGACCCCTTCCCCTTAAGGGGCAGAGTGATCCGCGAGGATTTCGACTGGGAGGGAGACGTCCCGCTCCGGATTCCCCAGCAGGATCTGATCATCTACGAGATGCACGTGAGAGGCTATACGGCCGATCCCTCAAGCCGCGCGAAATATGCCGGCACATTTGCCGCCCTCCTCGATCAGATCCCCTATCTGAAGGATCTGGGCATCAACTGCGTCGAATTTCTTCCCATCTTTGAATTTGATGAATTTGAATACAGGCGCGGATCGGCCGATGACGCCCGTGTCAACTACTGGGGCTATTCCACCGTCGGATTCTTTGCCCCCAAGGCCGGATATGCCCGCTCGTCTCCCCTCGCGCTCGAGGCGGACGAGCTGAAAAATCTGATCAAAACCCTCCACCGGAACGGGATAGAGGTTATCCTGGACGTCGTGTTCAACCACACGGCCGAGGGAAATGAGAACGGCCCCGTCATCTCCTACCGCGGCATAGACAACCGGACCTATTACCTCCTGACGGAGGACGGACACTACTCCAACTACAGCGGATGCGGCAATACCATGAACTGCAACAACGCCGTCGTCCGCTCCCATATCCTGGACTGCCTGCGCTACTGGGTCACCGACTACCATATCGACGGCTTCCGCTTTGATCTCGCCTCGATTCTGACCCGGGGCAGCGACGGGGCGCCCCTTCTGACCCCGCCCCTCCTCGAGTCTCTC
>CAYLHR010000079.1:0-2410 GCA_964383335.1 uncultured Lachnospiraceae bacterium | reverse complement strand
AAGCTGATCGCGGAGGCCTGGGACGCCGGCGGCCTCTATCCGGTCGGAAGCTTCCCGTCCTGGAACCGTTGGTCCGAGTGGAACGGAAGATACAGGGACTGCCTGCGGCGCTTTATCAAGGGAGGCGCGGAGTGCGCGCCGGAGCTGTACCTGAGAATCGCGGGCTCGCCGGATCTCTACGGCTCCCGCTCCGCGGCGGCCTCCGTCAATTTCATCACCTGTCACGACGGTTTCACCCTGTATGACCTCTTCTCCTACAGCGCAAAACACAATGAGGCGAACGGAGAGAACAACCGGGACGGAAGCGATCAGAATGACAGCTGGAACTGCGGGGTGGAGGGCGAAACCGACGACCCGGATATCCTCGCGCTCCGCCGGAGGCAGATGAAGAACGCGCTCACCATCCTCCTCACAAGCAGGGGCGTCCCCATGCTGCTGGCCGGGGACGAATTCGGGAACACGCAGTTCGGAAACAACAACGCCTACTGCCAGGACAATCCGATCTCCTGGCTTGACTGGACACTGCTTTCGAAGAACCGGGATCTCCGCGAATATGTAAAGCAGCTGCTCGCCTTCCGGGCCGCCCATCCGGTTCTCCGCTGCCCCGATTTTGACCGGGGATACAACGGAACCGGCTATCCCGAGCTGTCCTTCCACGGTCTTATTCCCTGGCAGCTCTCAGAAAAAGAGCCGGCTCTCACATTCGCCTGCCTCTACGCGGAGGACCGGGATAAATACGGGACTGCGGAGACCTCCTTCCTCTACATCGCCGTCAACGCGCACTGGGAGGCGCACCGGTTCGAGCTGCCCGTCATTCCCGGGGGCATGACGTGGCGCGTTCTTCTCAGATCCGACCGCGAAGAAAAAAGCGGCGGAGAAGCCGGACCCGATATCCGCAGTCTGCGTCTCGGGCCCAGATCCTCCGCCGTTCTCATCGGATCACGTCACTCCGTAAAGAGCGGCGTGGAATAATATCTGTCACCGCTGTCGGGCAGCAGAGCGACGATCACCTTTCCCCTGCTGTCCGGCCGCTTCGCGATCTCAATCGCGGCGTGAAGCGCCGCTCCCGAGGAGATGCCGACCGAGATTCCCTCCTTTTTTGCCAGCAGCTTCGCGGCCGCGAAGGAGGCCTCTCCCGGCGCCTTGAAGACCTCGTCATAGACTTCCGTGTTCAGGACCTCCGGTACGAAACCGGCTCCGATTCCCTGAATCTTATGGGGACCCGCCTTCCCCTCGGAAAGGACCGGCGAATCCTCCGGCTCCACGGCGATCACCTTCACATCCGGATTCTGTTCCTTCAGATATTCTCCGGTTCCCGTGACGGTTCCTCCCGTTCCGACGCCCGCGATGAAGACGTCCACCTTGCCGTCCGTATCTCTCCAGATCTCGGGTCCGGTCGTCGCCTTATGAATCGCCGGGTTGGCAGGATTTACGAACTGTCCGGGGATAAAGCCGCCCGGAATCTCCTCCGCCAGGGCCTCCGCCTTGGCGATCGCTCCCTTCATGCCCTTGGAGCCCTCTGTGAGAACGATCTCCGCGCCGTATGCCTTCAGAATATTCCTGCGCTCGACGCTCATCGTCTCCGGCATGGTGAGAAGGGACCTTTACCCCTTGGCCGCGGCGATCGCCGCGAGACCGATTCCGGTATTGCCGCTCGTGGGCTCGATGATCACGGAGCCCTCCTTCAGGAGTCCCTTCTCCTCGGCGTCCTCGATCATGGCCTTGGCGATCCGGTCCTTCACGCTGCCCGCCGGATTAAAATATTCCAGTTTGAGAAGCAGGACCGCGTCAAGCCCCAGCTCCTTCTCGAGATTCACCGCCTCCACAAGCGGCGTGTTGCCGATAAGTCCCAGTGTTCCCTTGTAAATATTCGACATAGGTCAGTTCCTCCTCAATTCCCGTGCTCCGCGGATCTCCGCGGTATTGTTCCGAAAAAGTCCTCCTCGCCCGAAGGCCGCCCGCCTTCAGCCGATGGCTGCGAATCCGTTCTCCAGATCTCCTATTATATCATCAATGTGCTCCGTTCCGATAGACAGTCTTATCGTATTCGGCTTAATGCCCTGGTCCAGAAGCTCCTCCGCGGAAAGCTGCGAATGCGTCGTGGTCGCGGGGTGGATGACCAGGCTCTTCACATCCGCGACATTCGCGAGAAGGGAGAAGATCTTCAGATGATCGATAAACTTCCAGGCCTCCTCCTGACCTCCCCGTATCTCAAACGTGAAGATGGATGCGCCCCCGTTCGGGAAATACTTCTCGTAGAGAGCGTGATCCGGGTGATCCGGCAGCGCCGGATGATTGACCCGCTCCACAAGCGGATGCCCGCTCAGGTACTCCACCACCTTCTTCGTATTCTCCGCGTGTCTGTCGAGGCGGAGCGACAGCGTCTCCACGCCCTGCAGAAGAAGTAAGG
>CAYLHR010000078.1:0-9468 GCA_964383335.1 uncultured Lachnospiraceae bacterium | reverse complement strand
TGGTCCGTAGCCAGACGCTCTATCCAGCTGAGCTACTCTCACACTTGCTGCTGAATCAACAGCAAAGAGTATATTATATCAACAATGACCGTTTGTCAAGCGTGAATTTCCGATCCGTTTCATTTGCCGCTCATTTTTCGGTGATTCACCAGGGAAGCAGCTGAAGAATCACGCCGGAGACAATCGCCGTCATAAGGAGCAGCCCCGTCACGCGGAAGCACTCCCGCTTGTCCCTGTTGATCCGGAAGAGGACCAGAAGGCCGAGGCCGGCCGCTGAGCAGAGCCCGGCCACCGCCGAGCCGAAGCTGATCACGCCCTCGAGGTAGAGCTCCGTCAGGATCACCGAGGCCGCGCAGTTGGGAATGAGGCCGATCAGGGCCGCGATCACCGGCTGGAAAACCGTATTTGAAAGAAATACCCTGGACAGACTCTCAAGCCCGATCACCTCAATCAGAAAGCCGAGCAGCAAAGTAAAGATAAACAGGAAAAAGAAGACCTGGGATGTGTGGCGGAGCGCGGGCTTTAATATGTGGCGGAAGCTCCCGCCCGCATGCTCGTGAGAGCTGCCCCTCACCCTGACGGGCTTCTCCTCCTCATCGTGACAGCCGCAGTCCTCGCAGAGGTCGCTGATCCGCTTTCCCCGCCCCGGGTGTCTTCTCCTGTAAAATGCCTCCGCGAAATAGACGGCGTACCCCGCCAGAATGCCGATCACGACCTTGGTGACAATCAGGCGCCCCACATCAGCCGCGTGGCCGGGGTCGGTGAGCAGAATGATGACCGCCTCATCGGAGGTGGAGAGGAACACGGAGAGCAGGGTTCCCGCCGTGATCACCCCGCCGGCGTAAAAGTCGGACGCCATAATGGAAAAACCGCACTGCGGCACGCAGCCAAGGAGCGCTCCCAGAAGGGGGCCGGACCGCCCGGCTCTCGCGAGGAGCCGGTTCATGGACTCCGAGGTGTGGTGCTCCAGCGCCTCCAGCAGAAGAAAGGCGCAGAAAAGAAAAGGCAGCTCCTTCACACAGTCCAGAACAGCATCCAGCAGTATATCCAATATCATAGTCGATCTTTCCCTCGTTCCGGGCATGTCCGCGCGCGGAACAGCCGGATATGAACAGGCTGCCGTGAACGAACCCGACAGCCCGGGATCTGTTACTGTATTCGATTATAACATACCGGTCACGTCCCGGCCCGCCGATTGCCGGGCGGCGCCGGCAGACGGCATCAGTCCATCTCTCTTATGATCTTGCGGCAGGGCAGAATCGAGGACGGGCTCATGGAGAGCTCATCAATTCCCCACCTGACGAAATCCTGTGTGAGCTCCGGATCCGCTCCGAGCTCTCCGCAGATGCCGACCCAGGTGTTGTGCCTGTGTCCGGCCTCGATGGTCATCCGGATCGCCTTCAGAACCGCGGGATGATGCGCGTCAAAGAAGCGCTCCAGATGCTGATTCTGGCGGTCGATCGCGCAGGTGTACTGCGTGAGATCGTTGGTTCCGATACTGAAGAAGTCCACGAGCTCTGCCAGCTCATCGGCGATGAGCACCGCAGCGGGTGTCTCGATCATGATTCCGAGCGAGCAGTCCTTGAACGGGACGCCGGAGGCCGTGAGCTCTGCCTTGACCTCCTCGCAGATCTTCTTGCAGCGCTCGACCTCCCAGACGGAGGTGATCATCGGGAACATGATATCGATATGGCCGTAGGCGGACGCACGGTACAGGGCCCTCAGCTGGGTGCGGAAAATCTCCTCTCTCGTCAGGCAGATGCGGATCGCCCTGAAGCCGAGCGCCGGATTGTCCTCCTTGTCGAGATTGAAGTAGTCGATCTGCTTGTCCGCGCCGATGTCGAGCGTTCTGACAACCAGCTCCTTACCGGCCAGCATCTCCGCAACAGTGCGGTAGGCCTTGAACTGCTCTTCCTCCGTCGGATAATCCTCACTCTGGAGATACAGGAACTCGCTCCGGAAGAGGCCGACGCCGGCGGCGTCATTCTCGAGAACAAAGTTCATGTCGCCGATTCCGCCGATATTGGCGTAGAGCTTGACCTTTCTTCCGGACTTCGTGACCGTATCCAGTCCCTTCAGCTCCTTGAGCAGCCTCTGCTTCTCCTGCTCATCGGCCTGCTTCTTCTGATATTTCGCCAGCGTCTCCTCGTCGGGATCGATGAACACGTCGCCCGTCGATCCGTCGACAATGGCCATCCTGTTCATGACGCCCTCCGGCACCGGGGTCTGGCAGAGAGCCGGAATATTCATGGTTCTGGCCAGAATCGCCGTGTGTGAATTCGTGGAGCCCTGTCTTGTCACGAAGGCCAGCACCTTGGACTTATCGAGCTGGACCGTCTGTGACGGGGCGAGATCGTCGGCCACAAGAATCACCTGCTCCGTAAACTCCGTGGTATCGCCGCCGCCGTTCAGATCGCGGATCAGTCTGTTGGCCACGTCCTTCACGTCCGTCGCGCGGGCCTGCATATAGGGATTGTCGTCCATGGCGGCGAGCATGGAGGCGATGTTGTCGCCGGTCTCGGCTACGCCGAACTCCGCGTTGACCTTCTGTTCCCTGACGATGTTCTCGACGGAATCATCGAAGTCATCAAGGAACATCATGTGCGCTTCAAAGACCTCCGCCTCAGCCTCACCGATGTCTCTGGCCGCCTTGTCGTGAAGGGCCTGAATCTCCGCGAGAGCCTGCTCCTTCGCGGCAAAGTAGCGCTTCATCTCGGCATCCACATCATCGACGTGCGTCCTCCGCACCACCGGCTCGGCATCAGTCATCTCGAAGATCTTACCGATTGCGACGCCCTTGTACGCGGCCTTACCCTTGAAAACTTCCATAATGTTCTCCTTTTTATTTCTGTTGTCATTTCACACAAAAACCGTGCCTGAACCACCTTGTTTATTATATACTACGCACAAATAACACGCAAGACGCTGAGCGCAAAAACAGCGTGTCATATGCCGCTGTTTCCGTCTCAACATAAGCGACAGCCCGTAGCGCCGGATGACCGGCGCACAGGCTGTCGTCTTTTGTTCTTTCTGATCAGCTGATCTTGAAATCGTCGAAATCTTCGGCGTTCGTCAGCAGCGTCACGACGCAGTCCGGATGTCCTGCCGCCGCGATCTTCTTTCTGTCAAAGGTGAGAAGCTTCTGTCCCGCCTTCACCTCGTCGCCTTCCTTTACGAAGACCTCAAAGCCGTCTCCGTTCATGGCGACGGTGTCGACGCCGACATGAATGAGCAGCTCCATGTCGCCCGCGCCGGAGATGCCGACCGCGTGCTTAGACTCGGCAACTGTGGAAATGGTGCCGTCAAAGGGCGCGAACACGGTCTCGGCCGTCGGATTGATGGCCACGCCGTCACCGAGCACGCCGGAGGCAAAGGTCTCATCCGGAATCTGATCTCTGGGAATCACGGTTCCCTCGCAGGGAGACAGGATCTCACCCGCGCCGCAGGACATGATGACATTGGCGGGAGCCTTATCTTCCGCTGCCGGTGCCGCGGACGCGGCCGCCGGAGCCGGCTTCTCCTCTTCCGCCCAGATCACCCATGTGATCGCGAAGGCGAGACCGCCCGCAATCGCGAGAACGATCGTGTAAAGGAGCGCATTGTTGATCGTGAGGTAACCGGGGATGCCGGTCACGCCGTATGCGGAGGCACCGATGCCCATAAAGGCCGCGACGAGAGATCCCGCCGCGCCGCCGACCATGCCGGCCGCGAACGGCTTGAAGAAACGCATATTGACACCGAAGATGGCCGGCTCGGTGATTCCGAGAGCCGCGGAGAGCGAGGACGGAATCGCGACAGACTTGGTCTTCTGATTTCTGCACTTAAGACCGACCGCGAGGCAGGCTCCGAACTGGGCGAAGTTGGCCGCGGAGGCGATGGGCATCCAGGTGTTCAGCTGAGCCGGGCCGGAAAGCATGCCCGCCTCGATGACGTTGTACATGTGATGAAGGCCCATCACGACCGTCGCCGGGTAGATCGCGCCCATGATCATGGAGCCGATCGGATTCGAGACGAGGATCTGGGCAATATTGAGAACAAATGTCTCAAGGGCCGAGAAGATCGGTCCGATCACGACGAAGGTGACCAGCGCCGTGCAGAAAACCGTGGTGAGCGGGGTGACAAAGAGATCGATCATTTCCGGGACATGCTCATGCAGCCACTTCTCGAGCTTGCTCATGAAGAGGACCGCGATCATGACAGGTATGACATGGCCCTGATATCCCAGCTGGTTGATCTGGCCCAGCGTATAGTTTCCGATCTTGATATGACCGAACAGATACCAGATATCATATCCGTCCGCGGCAGCCCAGCCGTTTGTGAGGGCGGAGTGAATCATAAGAAGACCGATGACGGCTCCCAGGAAGATATTTCCGCCGAACACGCGCGCAGCGGAGATCGCCACGATGACGGGCAGATACGCGAAAGCGGTGTTCGCGACCATATCAAGGAACGCATACCAGTCCGTTCCCGCAAAGTTGAGGCCGGGCACTTTTCCGAGCGCCTCGACAAGTCCCATCATAAGACCCGAGGCAACGATGGCCGGAAGGATCGGGACGAAAACGTCGCCGATGGGCTTCAGCAGTCTCTTCCAGAGCGGCTGCTGCGCTGCCGCCGCTGCCTTGACATCGTCCTTGGTCGCGGCCGTCATGCCCGTAATATCCAGGAACTCATCATAGACCTTATTGACCGTGCCGGTTCCGATGATGAGCTGGAGCTGTCCGTTTGACTCGAACATGCCCTTCACGCCGTCGACATTGTCGAGATAATCCTTCTCCACCTTGCTGTTGTCCTTGATCACAAGGCGGAGACGGGTGGCGCAGTGCGCCGCCTGTGCGACATTTTCACGGCCGCCGATATGATCGACGATCTCCTGCGCACACTTACGATAATCAAGTGCCATGTCTTACTTCTCCCTTCAGATTAGAAACAGAAACACTGCCCGCAGGGCAAGTTGCTCTATCGTGAACCGCTGCAGATGCAATCGGTTTCACACGAAAACAATTATAAAGGCATTTCCTTTTTTTGTAAACTGTACTAAATATCCAACTTTGAGTTTCTGATTTTATGCATTATGACCGTTTTAACCGCGCTTTGGCATTTCAAGAGGGAAAATGCGGCCCGCCGTCTGCTGAAATCGATTTCAATTCCCTCTTCCGCTTAGCCCCGGCCCGTCTTCAGCTTGCTCTCGGCCTTCTTGTAGGATGTCATCAGCCAGGCGAAATCATAGGCCGGCACTCCCACCGCCTTCGCCTCCCGGCTCTTTCCGGTCATCAGGTCGACATAATCCTCCACCTCGTTGATCCAGGCCGTCTGATCCTCCTCGCTGAAATTAAAGAGCGCGATCAGCTTCTCCCCGTCATAGTAGCGCCCGATTCCGAGGATGTGGTCGTTATAGGGCTCCACGATCCAGGTATCGGCCGCGCCCTCAAACACGGCGAAGGACCGCCGGATTTCGCGCAGCTTCTCGATCGCCTGGAACAGTCTTCCCTCCCTGGTCTTTCTGTCCGTCCGCTTCGCCACATTTTCCCAGTTGAGACGGCCCCGGTGCAGATACCGGCTGTCATCGCTTTTGAGCGGATCACTGTGATAGGTGTAATCGTTGGTCTGGCCGATCTCATCCCCGCTGTAGAGAACCGGGATGCCGCTCTGGGTAAACAGGAAGGCGTGCAGCATGACATCGAGGCGGATCGCCAGGGAAAGGGCCTCCCCGTCTCCTTCCTCCTCCGCGGACTCGATGCCGCAGAGAGAGGCGGTCGTCCCCGTGAGACGGGCGTCCCCGAGCGTCGGGTCGTCGTTGTAGAGCTCGCCCCGCATGCGGCTGCCGGGCCATTTTCCCGTGAGATAGTCATTCAGATATTTCTTGTGCGGCACCTGCTCGAAGCCGAACTGCTTCAGGAAGTCGTAGTCCAGTCCCCAGCCGATGTCGTCGTGGCAGCGCAGATAGTTGAGGAAGGTGTATTCCTTGGGAAGGGCGCAGACCGTCTCCATCTGGCGGCGGAGAAGCCGTACGTCGCGGGTCGCGACCGTGTGCCACATGGAAGCCATGGTCGTGACGTTATAAAGCATGTGGCACTCGGGCTTGTCGAGGGTTCCGAAGTAGGGAACCACCTTTGAGGGCTCCATCACGATCTCTCCGAGGAGCAGAACCGCGGGACAGACCACCTCGGCCGCCATCCGCATGAGGCGGACGAGCGTGTGAACCTGGGGCAGATTCCGGCAGCTCGTGCCCAGGGTCTTCCAGATATAGGGCGTCGCGTCCAGCCTCACGATGTCGACCCCGTGATTGCAGAGGAAGAGCATATCCGAGGTCATGTCGTTAAAGACCACCGGATTCGCGTAATTAAGGTCCCACTGGTAGGGATAGAAGGTGGTCATGACGACCTTCCCGGCCTCCTCGCACCAGGTGAAATTGCCGGGAGCCGTAGTCGGAAATACCTGAGGCACCGTCTTTTCAAACTGCTCCGGGATCTCCCAGTCGTCGTAAAAGAAGTAGCGGTCCTGATATTCCTTCTCTCCCGCCCTGGCGCGCTTTGCCCACTCGTGATCCTCACTTGTGTGATTCATGACGAAATCGAGGCAGATGCTGACGCCCATGCCGTGGCAGTCCTCCGCCAGGGAAAACAGGTCGTCGATGGTGCCCAGCTCCGGCTTGACCTTCCGGAAATCCGCGACGGCGTAGCCTCCGTCACTGCGTCCCTCCGGGCTCTCAAGCAGGGGCATCAGGTGGATATAATTGACGCCGCACTCACGGATATAATCCAGATGATCGCGGATCCCGGCAAGATTTCCCGCGAAGCAGCTGGTGTACATCTGCATGCCCAGCATATCATTTCCCTTGTACCACTCAGGTCCCTTTTCGCGCAGGCGGTCCCACGCCTTAAGGCTCTCCGGGCGCTGCTCATAGCTCTTATAGAGCATGCGGCAGAAATATTCGAACGCCTGCTCATCGCTGTTATAGAGCTCGTAATACAGCCACTTCAGCTCCTCGTAGTGACGCTCAAGCCTGGTCCTGAATTCCTTTTTCCACTTCTTATTGATCATAATGCCTCCCTTGCTCCGTGATCAATATGTCTGCTCCGCCGTTCCGTCATCCGCGTCTTTCGTATCTTAAGCCGACTCCTTGGGCATGAGCTCATAGCCCAGCCGGATCTCCGCCACGGCGCGCCCGCTGCCCTCCAGCTGCTCGACGATCTTCTCCGCCGCGGTTCTGCCGCACTCCTCATAATGAAAATGGACCGTCGTCAGGGCGGGCGTCGTCACCCCGCCCATCTGGTTGTCGCCAAAGCCCGTCACGGCAATCTGTGAGGGGATACGGCAGCCGGCCGACTTCAGATAGTGCATCGCGCCGATCGCGATCCGGTCCGTCGCGCAGATCACGGCGTCGAGATCCGGTCTCTCCCCGAGCATGGCCTCCATGGCCGACATCCCGGACTCCACGCTGAAATCCGCCGTCAAAAGCGACGCAAAGTCGGTGTCCGCCTCAAGGAGTCCCTTCCTGACGCCCTCCCGTCTCATCCTGCCGACGGCGACATCCTCCTCCAGCACGCCGATATAGCCGATGCGCCGCCTTCCCCTGCCTGTCACATAGCGCGCGATGTCACACCCCGCCCCGAAGTCGTCGTGATACACACAGGAAAAGCCGCCGAGTCTCTGGCCCGCAATCACAACCGGGATCTGCATCCCCTTCAGCAGCCGGATATGCTCTTTTGTAAAAACGGTGGCGACAAGAATCACACCGTCCACCCGCTTATTGGAAAAAATGCGCAGAAAATCAAGCTCCCTCTCCGGATTGTTGGAAGTCGCGCCAAGGAGCATCTCGTAGCCGGTCCCCGAAAGAGACTGGCTGATTCCTTCAAGTATGCTGGAAATAGAGTCAGAATTGACTCTGGGCAGGATGACGCCGATCAGCCTGGTTTTCCGGGTGCGAAGCGTCTGGGCCATAAGAGACGGCTGATAGCCCGTTTCTTCGATGACCTTCCGGATTCTCTCCCTCTTTTCCCCGCTGATATAGCCGTTATTCAGATAGCGCGAGACGGCGGCTCTCGAAACGCCGGCCATCTCCGCGATATCGCCGATATTCATGGACTGATTCCCCGCTCTGCAAAGCCGCGGCTCCGGTAGAAGCCGGCCGAATTCTTGCCGAAAACGCGCAGGCAGTGTGGCATCGTTTTCACATTTTATCCTAACACGAGACCCGCAGAGCGTCAATCCATTGTAATTTTTTGTTATTTTGCCGACTTATACCGTCCTTTATTGTAAGATCTGTACAATCAGTGTGTGTCATCGAGAATCTCTTCCACAATAAAGCGCGGCCGTCTCTTGGATTCCAGATAAATCTTTCCGATATACTCGCCGATCACGCCGATCGAGAGCAGGATCAGGCCGCCGATCGCCCAGACGGAAATGATCAGCGAGGTCCAGCCCGGCACCACAGCGCCGCGGAATTTCTGAATCAGTCCCCAGAGAAGCAGCGCGAGACTCACAATAAAGACGGCAAACCCCAGGCGCGTAATCAGGCGGATCGGCTCCACACTGAGCGACGTGATGCCCTCAATCGAAAAGCGGAGCATTTTCCTGAGCGGATATTTGCTCTCTCCCGCGACGCGCGCCCCTCTTTTATAATAGACGCGGTCCGACCGGTAGCCGATCATGGGCACGATGCCCCGGAGAAAGAGATTGACCTCCGGGAATTCGGAGAGACCCTCCAGAGCCCTCCGGCTCATGAGGCGGTAATCGGCGCTGTTGCTCACAAGCTCCACCCCCATCACTTCCATCAGCTTGTAAAAAAGAGACGCCGTCCCTCTCTTAAAAGGGGTGTCCGTGTCGCGGTTGTTTCTCACGCCGTATACAATATCCGTCCCCGAGAGATAGCTGTCGACCATCCCGTCCACGGCGTCAATATCGTCCTGAAGATCGGCGTCCATGGAAACAGCCGCGTCACAGTGATCCTTCGCGTAAAGAAGCCCCGCGAGCAGGGCGTTCTGATGCCCCCGGTTTCTGCTTAAGGAAAGACCCAGCACCGCCGGATTCTGTTCGTGCAGATCCCTGATCATCCGCCAGGTGCCGTCCCCGCTTCCGTCATTGACGAATAAAATGCGGCTGTCCGGAGAAATCCGTCCGGCGGCAGCGAGCGCCTCCCGCTTCCCGAGGAGCTTTTCCGCCGTATGGGGAAGCGCCTCCTCCTCGTTGTAGCAGGGCACGACAAAATACAGCACCGGTTTTCCAAACATTTCTCCGTTCCTCGCCATCGCCAGATGCATCCTTCCTGAAACGCATAAGAAAAGGATCCGTACCCGCAGGCACAGATCCTTCGTCAGCCGCGACCCAAAGGGGACTCGAACCCCTGACCTCCGCCGTGACAGGGCGGCGCGATAACCAACTTCGCCACTGGGCCGTAATGAGGACGTAGCCTAAAAACCGCATATACATCTAAAAGCAATCCTATGGTCAGGCCTCGTCCGATTAGTA
>CAYLHR010000077.1:0-9693 GCA_964383335.1 uncultured Lachnospiraceae bacterium | reverse complement strand
CGTGCAGTAATGGCACGCCGTGCAGGCGATCGTGGGGATGGAGTCAAATGCCTCCTTCGCGCGGAGAATCGTCTCATGCTCGGCCGCGTCCAGCGGGCGGAAGTCCTTCATGTAAGAAAGATTGTCGTCCATCTGGGCGAGATCCGACATGCCGGAAAGAACCGCGAGTATGCCGTCCATAGACGCCGCGTAGCGGATTGCCCAGGAGGCGGGGCTCATGTCCGGCTCCGCAGCCGTTAACACATCGCGCACCGCTTTCGGAGGATCGGCGAGCGCGCCGCCCTTCACCGGCTCCATAATGGTGACCGGTTTGCCGTACCGCCTCGCAGTCTCATAGCAGGCGCGGCTCTGAACGTCCGGGTTCTCCATATCCATGTAGTTGATCTGGAGCTGCACAAGCTCAACCTCGGGATGCTCCTTAAGCAGCCTGTCCAGAAGCTCCGGGCCTCCGTGGAAGGAAAAGCCGATATGCTTTACCAGTCCTTTGGCCTTCAGTTCCTTCACGTAATCCCAAAGTCCGAGCTCATCGAACCTTGCGAAATTTTTGTCCTGGATCGCATGCAGCAGATAGTAGTCAAAATAGCCGGCCCCGGTCCGCTCCAGAGACTCATAGATCTGATGCTTCGCCTCTTCCGCGCCGCTATTGTGCAGCCAGGGATTCAGCTTCGATACAAGCTGATATGAATCTCTCGGACAGCGCTCGACGAGCGCCTTCCGGATCGCCTCCTCCGACCCCTCGTAGACGTAGGCCGTGTCGAAGTACGTGCCGCCCGCGGCCATAAAATGATCCACCATCTCAGAGATCTGCGCAATATCCATCGAGCCGTCCGCAAGTCTCGGAAGCCTCATAAGTCCGAATCCCAGTTTCATGCCGCAGCTTTTTCCATTTTCCGACATCCTGTTTCCTCCCAGAAAATCTTATGCGCCCCTCCCGCAGTCCTCAGTTTCATATTAAGCAAAGCGGATATTCAAGTTCCGTTTCACTGCACGCTCCTCAGCCGTCTCCCCTGTCAGGGGCGGATCTCATATTTTACAATATCCATGACGGTCTCACCGTCCGAGCGGAAGGAGATCTTCTGCGCGGACTGGTCCGTGAAGAAATTCGAAGTCATCACCTTCCGTCCGCCGTCGATAAACACCTCGCAGCTGAAGCGGTCCAGAATAATCCGAAGCCTCAGCTCATCCGCGGCGTCCTCCACGAAGCACCGCCTCTGATGCACGATTGCCCTCCTCGACCCGGAAAACTTCCTGTCAATCTTCAGGGTCGACTCCCTGGGCCGGAAGCGGAGCGAGGTGCAGATCTCACCGTCCTCCGCAAAGCGGATCACAAACTTGGAATAGGACTTCTCCGGCTCCTTCGGCCGGATCTTAAGCTCGAGATCCACCATCCGTCCTGACACGCCGTCCAGATAGACCTTGTCCTCCCCGATTTCCACGTTCCGGTATTCGACCCGGTCTCTTCGAAGCGCGTCAAACTCACGGACCGGCGTCTGATAAAGGCGCCCGTCCCGGATGCTGAGCTCCCTGGGAAGGCTCATCTGTCCCGCCCATGGCGCCTGGGGTTCACGGATCGCGCAGGCATCCCAATTCTGCATCCAGCCTATCATGATCCGCCTCCCGTCGGGCGCCAGAACAGTCTGAGGCGCGTAGAAGTCGATGCCGTAATCAATCGACTGATCCGCCTCCTCCCGGAACTCCTCCGCCTCCCCGTCGTACGTTCCGATGAGACAGAGCGTCCCGTTTCCGCTGTGATATTCATATCCGGACGGGAGCATGTCCTGGGGACTTGTGATGAGAACCCATTTCCCGTCAAGCGGGAAGAAATCCGGGCACTCCCACATGCGCCCGAACCGGCCTCCGCTCTTTACGAGAATCTTTTCGAATTTCCAGTGAAATGCATCAGCGCTCGTATAAAGCAGGATCTGTCCTTCCCCGTCCTCTGTCCTGCTGCCCGTTATACAGGAATAGGTTCCGTCCTCCCTGATATATATCTTGGGATCGCGGAACTCAAAGCGGCTCGCGCGGGCAGGAAGATGGTTCTCCGTCAGAACCGGATTCCCCTCGTATTTCTCAAAATCAGTCCCGTCACCCACGGCGAGGCACTGGGTCTGCACCTCGCGGAATGAGCGGTCCGGCTGCTGCTCTCTTCTGACGCCCGTGTACATGAGCAGCATTTTCCCGTCAGGAAGGCCGACCGCGCTCCCGGAAAATACCCCGTCCTGGTCATAGAACCGGTCCGGCGCGAGCGCGCACGGGGCGTACTCCCAGTGCAGGAGGTCGCGGCTCACAGCGTGGCCCCAGTGCATGGAATCCCAGTGCGACGCGTAGGGATAATACTGGTAAAACATATGATACATACCGCCGTAGAAGCAGAATCCGTTCGGATCATTCATCCATCCGGACCTGGCGGACAGATGAAAGCCCGGGCGTTCGCTCCCCGCGATCCGGTTTCCGGCTTCCTCTTCGTGACGCCTGGCGTCAATCAGTATCTGACTTGGCATTGATTCTCTCCTTACCTGTAATCAAACCCGCTGGCAATCCGGATCGGCCGGTCCAGAATCTCCGGATTGGCAAATATATGCTTCACCAGCTTCAGACTCCTGGCAAAATAAAACCCGTCCGCAATGATCTCGTCCAGCGTGGCCCCGATGTCGATGACGTCCCGGATCTCCTTCGTGCCGTCCGGCATGAGGAGCTCCTCCTTATGAATCTCGCCGATGGTAATCATGATGCTGTTTGTCCCGTAATTGTTGAGATGATGATATACCGCCGGGCATTTGATGCTGCCGAGATTGCTGAGAAACAGGGTCGAATAATTGGGATCGCCGTCGGTCAGGAAGCTGGGATTTACACCCCAGTAATCCATCACACGGGCCGCGTATGTGATTCCCCACGTGAGGGGCCGCGGCAGAGCCGCCACCTTGTCCAAAAGCTCGTCGACGCCCCCCGTGGAGTGCTCCGACTTTCTCGTCTCGCGGACCTCCCCGACGATCGTCCTCGAGACGTCATCCAGCGTATCCGTCGGCTTCGGAACGTAGAACATGAGTGCCTCCTCGGCGTAATCCTCGAAACGGCGCTTGGCGACAAAGGCCACGGAGATCTCATTTCTGTCGTAAATGCGCCCGCCCTGTACAAAGCGGTTTAAGAGCGGCCGCTCATAAACCATCCTTGTGAGCGCCGTCACGGCGCAGTGGAACATGGTGGTTTTGTAATCCGGATGATCCGCGTTCTTCTCGTCGATAAATTTCAGGAGCTCGGTCACGTCGATCGTGTCGTGGAGATAGCACTCCCTGTCCGTGCGGTTGGGCATGAGCGTCGCCATCACCGTCTGAAGGCCCGGCACGCCTGCCGCCAGCTTTCCGTCCCGCCGGTCCCCTCTTCTGCGTCTTTCTCTTTTCATATGCATTGGAATATTACCTTGTGTCCCTTGTCTTCTTTCTTCAGGCCTCCGGCTCGTCAAAGAGAACCGTCGAGAAATAGCGCTCCGCCGTATCCGGCAGCACCGTCACCACGGTTTTTCCCTCGCCGAGGCTGCGGGCCATCCGGAGCGCAGCCGCCACATTCGTGCCGCTCGAGATGCCGCACATGATGCCCTCAAGGCGGGCGAGGTCGCGCGCCGTCTGAATCGCCTCCTCATCCGAAACGATATAGATTCTCTGATAAATCTTCTGATTCAGAATCGGGGGAATAATGCCGTCCCCGATTCCCATCTGCTGATGGGTGCCGATATCGCCGCCTGACAGAATGGCCGCATTTTCAGGCTCCACCGCCCAGATCCAGATATCCGGATACTGATTGCGGAGCGTCTCCCCGATTCCCGTGATGGTGCCTCCCGTTCCGATGCCGGAGCAGAAGCCGTGAATCGGGCCCGCGACCTGCTCCATGATCTCCAGCGCAGTGTGGTTCCGGTGCGTCTGTGTGTTGGCCGGATTGGCAAACTGCTGCGGCACAAAGACGCGCGGGTCCTCTCTCTCCATCTGAAGCGCGAGCTCCAGACAGCCCGCGATGCACTTTCCGATATCGCCGTCGTCGTGGATCAGAATGACCTCGGCGCCGTAATGCTGCATCAGCTTCCGCCGCTCCTCGCTCACGGAATCAGGCATGATAATCCGGGTCTGATATCCGCGGACCGCCCCGACGAGAGCGAGGCCTATCCCCTGATTGCCGCTCGTCGGCTCCACGATAATCGTATCCTTTTTGATCTTTCCCGCCCTCTCCGCATCGAGAATCATATTGTATGCCGTGCGCGTCTTAATGGAACCGCCGACGTTCAGTCCCTCAAATTTGACAAGAACCTCCGCGTCGCCCGGCCTCGTCATGTGATTCAGCCGGATAATCGGTGTGTGTCCGAGCGCGTCAAGTATGGTATTGCAGATCATGAAATGCCCTCCGGATAATAGTCGTACGGGCTATTTTATCATGAATAAACCGTTTTTAGTAGATTCTTTATCGCATCTGCGATAAAATATACGGCGCGCCAACAGGCGGCGCGGAGACGGCATCTGCCTGTTCACTGCCTGTATTACAAACAGAAAGAGGAAGACAGCATTGGCATTTGAGTATCAATGGGTCGATCACATCGATTATCCCGAAAAAACAATGTATCAGATGATCCGCGGCATCGCGGAAAAGTACCCCAGGGAAACCGCCTATGAATTCTATAACCGGAAGAGCTCATACGCGGCCTTCCTCTCAAAAATCGACCGCGCGGCAGCAGCCTTCTCTCTCTCCGGCATCGGACAGGGGGATGTCATCACGATCTGCATGCCCAACATTCCCCAGGCTCTCCACGCCTTCTACGCGGCGGACCGGATCGGAGCGGCCGCCTGTATGATTCACCCCCTGTCCGCGCAGAGCGAGATCTCCTTCTACCTGCGCGACACGGGCAGCGGACTCATCATCGTGCCGGATCTCTTTTACGAAAAGGTAGAGGCCGCCGTTTCGGATGTCGGACACCCGGTCCGGATCCTGGTGGTCCGGATTCAGGACGAGCTCCCCGGCTTCATGAAGCCCCTGTACACAGCTTCAAAGGGCCGTCAGTTCATGAAATTCCCCAACACGGATCACGCGGAGCTCTGGTCCCGCTTTGTAAAAAAAGTTCCCGGAAATGCAGCCGCTTCCGCACCCGAGGTCTCCTTCGACCGGAACCGCACATCGGTTCTTCTCTACAGCGGCGGAACAAGCGGAACGCCCAAGGGGATCCGGCTCAGCGATCTCAACATGAACGCGCTCGCCCTCCAGTGCCGTTCCCGGATTCCCTGCGAATTCTGTCCCGGCATCAGCATGCTGAGCTGCATGCCCGTCTTCCACGGATTCGGGCTCGGAGTGAACATCCACACGATCCTGACGCACGGCGGAAAATGCATCCTCATGCCGAGCTTCAACATCAAGAGCTACGCCGACATGCTGATCAAAAAGCGCCCCAACTTCATCGCGGGCGTTCCGACCATCTTCGAGGCCCTGCTTCACATGCCCCAGATGAAGGGAAAGAAGCTGGACTTCCTGCTCGGCATGTTCTGCGGCGGGGATTCGCTCTCCGTGGAGCTGAAGAAGAAGGTGGACGCATTTCTTAAGGAGCACGGGGCTTCCATCCAGGTCCAGGAGGGATACGGTCTCACGGAGTGCGTGACCGCCAGCTGCCTCACGCCCCATGACCGGTACAAGGAGAACAGCATCGGCCTTCCCTTCCCCGACACGTTCTACGCGATCGTAAAGCCCGGGACGGACGACGCCCTGCCGCCGGGTGAAGAGGGCGAGATCATCCTCAGCGGCCCCACCGTCATGCTGGGCTACCTCAACAATCCGGATGAAACCGCCCATGCCCTTCGAAACATCAAGGGCAGAACCTGGCTTTATACCGGTGATCTCGGAAAAATGGACGAGGAGGGATTTGTCTATTTCCGCCAGCGGATCAAGCGCATGATCGTAACTAACGGCTACAACGTATATCCCGGCCAGCTGGAGAACGTCATCGACAGCTGCCCCGAGGTCGCCTACAGCTGCGTCATCGGCGTAAAGGACAAGAGACGCGGCCAGAAAGTCCGCGCCTACGTGGTGCTTCGGGACGGATTCCTGCCGACCGATGAAATGCGCGAAAAAATCCTCGAAACCATGCGGAGGCACGTGGCCGGATACGCGATCCCGAGGGAAATTGAGTTCCGCGATGAGCTCCCGAAGACGCTCGTCGGCAAGGTTTTTTACAGGAAGCTTGAGGAGGAGGCCAACGCCGAGGCGGAGGCGTAATTTGCAGACTGTACTTTGTGAATCAGGACTGATTTTCCCCGAGCGGCAGCTTCCGCCTTAGGTGAATCAACAGCGAAGATATGAAAAATCTCCAACAGGTCAGGACTGTTGGAGGAATTCAAAGCAGGGTGAAGCCTTACCCCCAGGGGACAGTTTCCGCCTTGGGGAAATCAACGGCGAAGATATGAATAACCTCCAACAGGTCAGGATTGTTGGAGGAATTCGAAGCAAGATTGGAAATTTCCCCCAGGCTGCAGCTTCCGCCTTGGGGAATCAACAGCGAAGATATGAAAAATCTCCAACAGGTCAGATTGTTGGAGGAATTCAAAGCAGGATGAAGTCTTACCCCCAGGGGACAGTTTCCGCCTTGGGGAAATCAACGGCGAAGATAAGAAAAACCTCCAACAGGTCAGATTGTTGGAGGAATCCGAGACAAGATTGCACTATTTCCCCTGGCCGCAGCTTCCGCCTTGAGGGAATCGGCCATCATTCAGAGATCTTGATTCCAAAAACCAGGTTAAAGAATCATCTCCATCCCGACCTTCTGGGGCACCAGCCCGCATTTCTCATAGAACCCCATGGCAGCGGTATTGCAGGACCAGACGTTCAGCGTCACGTTGTAGCAGCCCGCCGCTTTCGCAAAGTCGACGACATAGTCAAACAGCTGTCTGCCGATATGCTTCCCGCGCAGCTTCTCATCCACGCACAGATCGTCAATGTAGACCGTTTTGATATCGGTGAGAATATTGTCATCAGGCTCCTGCTTCAGGATGCAGAAAGCGTAGCCTTCCGTCTCGTCATCTTCGTTCACGGAGACGAAAACCGGCGTCCTCTCGTCAGAAATGATGCCGAGCAGCTCCTCATCGGTATATTTGGTCCGCGGCTCCGGTCCCTTAAAGAGATCCGGCCGGCCCAGATGGTGCACGTGCTCGACCTGGACGAGGAGCGCCATGATCTTACGCATATCCTTCTTTTCCGCACGTCTGATTGTATTCAATGCTGTTTCCCTTCTCTTTGAGCCGTTCTCCGGCACGTCACTTCTTCAGCAGAGTATGATCTCTGTTCCCTCCGCGCGGACCCATTCAACATAATCCCCGGACAGCGCATTGTCCGTGACTACACGGTACACATCCCCGATGGGACAGACCACCTCCAGATACCCCGCCCCGAATTTGGAGCTGTCCGCCAGGACAAATACCTTGTCCGTGGTCTGAAAGATCGCTCTTTTGATCTGCATCTGGGGGGTGCCGATGGACGTAAGCCCGACATTTCTGTTGATGCTGTGCACGCTGATAAAGCCCTTGTCCACAAATACGGACCGGAATCCCTGCACCGCCTGTTCTCCCATCGTAGCTGGCAGATGTCCGCCCACGTGGCCGCCGATTAAATAGAGCTCCACGTGGGGGCAGGCGGACAGAACGACTGCCGAGGGAAGAGAATTGGTCAGGACCGCGATCCGCTTATCCGGATGCGTGCTGATATGTTCCGCCAGATAATAGCAGGCGGAGGAATCGTCCAGGATAATCGTATCGTTCTCCTCGATAAAGTCATAGGCCTTCGCGGCAATCCGCCTCTTCTCTTCCGCCTTCCTTCCGAGATTGCCGGAATCATAGCTGACCGGATGCAAAACGGGAAGACCCTTCCCGTCCGCGGTTTCCTCCGCGGGAAGCTCTTCCCCGCCTGTTCTCATCGCGCCACCGTGAAGCCGCTCTATGAGTCCCTGAGCCGCCATACTGCGAATATCATTCCTGATCGTGACCTTTGAACAGGCGAAGCGCTCGCTCAGATCCGCTACGCTCACCCGCCCCTGCTCATTCACAAGCTGAAGAATTTTTCGCTGGCGATCATTCATGGTAATTATTCCTCCGTTTTATTATCCGTCTACCATGATAAACGAAAATAACTGCAAAAGCAAATGAAACCCCGCGGTTTTATTCATCTGATCCGCCATGAGCGTTCCGGCTTTTTTACGCGATGATAAGCGGAATATTTCCCGCAGCCGCTTTCTGCACACAATCCACCGAAACCCCGCTGTCCGTCACGATTCTGTAGATTCTGCTGATCGGACATACGACTGAAAAATACCCTCCGCCGAACCGATTGCTGTCCGCGAGAACCGTTATATCCTCCGTCGTCTCGAGAATAGCCTGCTTCATCTGCATCTGGGGATCGGCCACCGCCGTGATGCCCGCCTCAAAGCTGATTCCGTGGACCCCGATAAAGGCCCTGTCCACGGTAAAGCGCCTGATATCGTCCGCAGCACTTTTGCCGAAGGTCGCCGGCACATGGCCTCCGATCGTGCCTCCCACGACATAAATATCCACATGAGGGAGACCCGCAAGCTCGCTTCCCGCCAGCAGGGAATTCGTGACGACGGCGAGAGGCTTTTCCGGATGGCGCCGGATTTCAAGCGCGAGATAGAAGCACGCCGTCGAATCGTCGAGAATGATGGTTTCCCGCGCCCTGATCAGTCTGAAGGCGCAGGCCGCGATCTTCTCCTTCACATCCGCGTTTCGATAAATATTCCCCGGCCGGTAATTCGGAAATACGTTCTTCTTTCTGACCGCTCCGCCGTGTGTCCGCTCAAGAAGGCCCTCTTTCTCCATCTCCCTGAGATCCGTGCGGATCGTCACCTCCGAACACATAAAACAGTCCGCGAGGTCGCGGACATTTACTCTGTCCCTTGTCCGGATCATTTCCAGTATCTTCTCTCTGCGCTCCAGCACGACCTACCTCCCCGTAAACCTTGAAGCTGAAAGATTCTTGGCGATAATCTGATAACAGAGGACAAATTTGTCCCCGAAATCCTGTTTCGGTATGATCAGCGCCTCCTCCTCATTCACATAGACCGCGATGGTCTTCGGCGTCACAGACGCGCGCCGCACATTCTCCCAGGAATAGAACGTTCTCTCGCCGCCCTGCTCCACATCGATGCCCCTGCCGTCGGTAAAGATCATCTCTATGGGGCCGCTCCCGGCCCTGCCCCCGCGCATCTCCCGGTCCGCTTTCCGCCGCAGCTGAAGGGGGGTAAAGCCCAGAAAGCCGATGGAGGCTATCACGAAAACCGCGCAGCCGGACGCCGATATCTTCCCTGACGCATAGGAAAATACGCCGAGGAAGAATACCGCGAGGCCGAGAATATTGGTCAGAAAACCGCTGAATTTCGAGTACGCGTGGTATAAATAGAAATCAAACAGCGCGCTGCGGGTCATACGCACCGTAATCGCCGCGCTCACCGGCTCCGTTTCCATCGCAGGCTCCGCTGCCGCCACGCTCTCCGCTGCCTTCGCAGGCTCCTCTGCCGTCTCGCTCTCTGCTGCTGCCGTCACAGGCTCCGCTGCCGTCTCCGGCATCCTTGTCTCTTCCCGGTCTTTCATCGTTCTTTTCTCCTGTTATGTAAATCACGGAGCCCTTTCCGTGCCCCCGGTCCCGGGAAAGCTGATACACAGC
>CAYLHR010000076.1:0-9769 GCA_964383335.1 uncultured Lachnospiraceae bacterium | reverse complement strand
CCGTGACGTAGAGGTTTCTGCCGCTGTAAGTGTAAGTCTTTCTGCCGTACCGGATGCTTCCGAGATTACCGCTGTAGTAGAAGTTGCGGATTGTCTTGTTGACGCTTCTGCCGGAGAGCGAGATGTCGGATACGGATTTCGTCTTCGGGTTGAAAACCTTCCAGTAGCGGCCGCCGTTCGTGCAGAAGTAAAGGTTTTTGCCGTCGGTTCCGAAGCTGGAATACCAGTCGCTGCCGCCGTAAACCTTCTTTTTGCCTGTTCCGTTCAGGTTCATGCTGTAGATGCCCAGCTGCCGGTCGTCTACGGTGTAGCCGTATTCTTTTCTCTTGGACGACGCGAGGTAGTAGATCTTGTTTCCGATGACGACGGGCCAGTTGCCGTTGGCCAGCTTCTTCTTTGACTTTCCGGTGCATGAGACACGGTAAATGTACTGGTTCGTGTTGTCGCTCCCGGCGTAGTCGTTCAGCGCGCAGTAGATGTACTTGCCCTTTACGGTGAGGGAGTGGTACTTGCCTTTCGCGAGGCATTTTTTCTTTCTCGTCGAGGGGTTGTAGCGGTAGATGTTTCCGCCGCCGTCGATGCCGATGGCGACATAGACATATTTGGATCCCGCGTACGCCCGGTCCGGAAAGACGATCCGGGACGCGGCGTGAACCTGTTCCGCGCCTGCGGCGGAGAAGAGGAGGATGAGGAGGAAACATGCGGCCCATTTCAGGGCGCTTTTTCGTAAAACAAGCTGATCTTTCATAAAGCGGCCTCCCTGACCTTTCACCGGTCTTTGAAGATGCGGCTGCCCTCCTGAGGCAGCATTTTCTGTCATAAATATATTATACAGAGAATCTTCTGAAAACGCACGGCAAAAATATATAAACACAGGTACCCCCGCCTTTACGGTACGCCCGGTTGACGATTACAGCAGAATTCTCTATGATAAGTTAATACATAGGATATAAGGGGGTATGAAAAATGAGCCAGTCAGAGCAAAATCAGAACAGCCCGGATTCCATGATACTGACAGAGGTGGTGAACCGCGACGCGATCATCGTGAGAACCAGTATCATTGGGATTATCGCCAATCTGTTTCTCGCGGCCTTCAAGGCCGTCATCGGGATTTTATCCCATTCCATCGCCGTGACGCTCGACGCAGTGAACAACCTGTCGGATGCCCTGTCCTCGGTCATCACGATCGTGGGGACGAAGCTTGCGGGTAAGCTGCCGGACAAAAAGCATCCCATGGGCCACGGGCGGATCGAATATCTGAGCGCGATGATCGTCTCCGCGATCATTCTCTACGCGGGCATCACCTCTCTCACGGAGTCGGTGAAGAAGATCCTGCACCCGGAGGCGGCGGACTATTCCACAGTCTCGCTCATCATCATCGCCTCCGCGGTGGTCGTGAAGCTGCTGCTCGGGCGCTACGTGAAGAAACAGGGTGAGCGGGCGCACTCCGGCGCACTCGAGGCATCGGGCTCGGACGCGACATTTGACGCTGTTCTGTCGCTCTCGGTTCTGGCCTCGGCGGTGATCTTTTTGCTCACGGGGCTTTCGCTTGAGGCCTGGGTGGGCGTGGTCATCTCCGTGATTATCATAAAGTCCGGCATCGAGATGCTGACAGACACGCTGGATGACATACTCGGAAAGAGAGCGGATCAGGAGATGACGGGGAAGATCAAGCGCATTTTAAATGAGATTCCCGGCGTGCGGGGCGCCTACGACCTGATTCTCTACAACTTCGGCCCCGACAGGGACTACGCCTCCGTCCATCTGGAACTGCCCGATACGATGACGGTGGAAGAAGTCGACGAGATTACGAGAAACGCCGAGATGCGCGTCTTCAAGGAGACGGGCGTCGTGCTGACCGGCATCGGCGTCTATTCCTATAACACGGAAAATGACGAGGCGGCGGAAATGCGCGAGGCTGTCCGGAAGAAGGTTCTCGCCCACGACTGGGCGCTTCAGCTGCACGGCTTCTACGTCAACATTCCGGAGAAGAAGATGCGCTTTGACGTCGTCATGAGCTTCGATATTCCCTCGGGCGAGGGACTGCAGATTCTCAACCGGGAAGTCGGGGAGATGTATCCCGGCTATCAGCTTATGATTGTGCCGGATGTCGATATCTCGGACTGAGATCCACGATTTGCGGAAAGGCGGGGGACTGAATATCACGGTTTATCTGGGATCCAGCTTCGGAAATGAGGCGGCCTACAAAGAGGCGGCAGAGGAGGTCGGCCGCTGGATCGCGCGGCGCGGGCACCGGCTGATTTACGGGGGCTCCGGGGTCGGCCTCATGGGCGTGCTCGCGGACACCGTCCTTGCGGGCGGCGGGGAGGTGATCGGCGTGGAGCCGCGGTTTTTCCTTGACGCCGGCCTCGAACACACCGGCATCACGAAGACCATCCCGACGGACACCATGGCCGAGCGCAGGACGATCATGCTGGAAATGGGCAGCGCCTACATCGCGCTCCCCGGCGGCTCCGGCACCCTGGATGAGATTTCGGAGGCCATCGTGCTGGCCGGACTCGGGAAGCACGAGAAGCCCTGCATTCTCTATAACAAAATCGGCTTTTACGACCCGCTGCTCGAAGTCTACGACCGCATGCGGGCGGCTGGTTTTCTGAAGGAATCCGTCAGGGAGAGGATTCTCTGCGCATCTTCGCCGGAGGACCTGGACCGCATCCTCTGCGTGTCCGATCCGAAAGCTCCGGACCGAATCTTCTGAACGGTTACAAGGAGAGGCATATGAAAAAGACACGGCAATGGATCTTCGCGCTGCTCTTTCCTGTATTATTGCTTCTGCCGGCAGCGGCGTTTCTGACAAACCGGAATGACATATTCGCGTCACAGGACACTGCGGCGGAGAATGTGCAGGGAGAAAATGCGGCCCTTCCCGGCCTTTCGGATATCCCGGCGTATTCGGGGAAGCCCTTCGCGGACGTGAACGGGGATGTGCCGTATTTTACGGAGCTCATGACGACGGCCTTTGACGGCTACGGCCCGCTTGACGAGCTGGGGAGGGCGACGCTGGCCTACGCCTGTGTCGGCCCCGAGACGATGCCGCAGCAGGGGCGGGAGAACATCAGCTCCGTCCACCCATCCGGCTGGAATGACGCCGAGTATGAATTCATTGACGGAAAGAGGCTGTTCAACAGGTGTCATCTCATCGGCTTTCAGCTGACCGGCCAGAACGCGAACGAGCGGAATCTGATCACCGGTACCCGCTATATGAACACGGAGGGGATGCTGCCCTTCGAAAATTCCGTCGCGGCCTACGTGAGCACGACCGGACATCACGTGATGTACAGGGTGACGCCCATCTATGAGGGAGACAACCTGGTGGCATCCGGCGTTCTGATGGAGGCCAAATCCGTGGAGGAGCCCCTCATCGAGTACTGCGCGTTCTGCTACAATGTGCAGCCAGGAGTCGTGATTGATTACGCGACCGGTGAGAGTTACGAAGAGGGGCGGGAAGAGAACCCGGAAGAGAGCCGGGAAGAGACTCAGGAAGAGAACCGGGAGGCGGAGGAAGTCTCCCCCGCGGAGGGCGCGGCCGTCCGCGCGTTTCCGGCGGAAGATGCTGAGGAGAGCGGCTCTGCGGAAGAAAACGCGCAGGACTATATTCTGAATACAAATACGAAGAAATTCCATTATCCCTCATGCCAGTCGGTTTCAGACATGAAGGAGAAGAACAAGCAGGAGTATCACGGGACGCGGGAGGAAGTGCTTTCCATGGGTTATGTGCCCTGCGGAAGATGCCATCCGTAGAATGAGCGGGAGACGGAGTCTTCCGGAAAGGGTCTGCAACAGGGGAGGCCAAATGAACAAACCATCCACTTTCGAAGGCGGAAAAACCTGGTGGCTTCAGCTGTCACCGGGAGAAATTTCAGAAAATGCTGCGCTTGCGATTGAACTCGATATCCCATCCAAAGTCCTGCTCAAGGAAATGAGCGGCGTGCGCACACTCATCGACCGGGGAGAATACCGGGTATACCGGGGCTGCTTTGAGGGTCGTGATGTCAGTGTCGTCTATCACGGGTCAGGACAGTTTTCCATGATCGGTGCCATTGAGGAGCTGAAGATGCTCGGCGTAAAGAAGCTTGTCCGGATCGGCAGCTGCGGCGCTATTTCCGAAAAGGTGCATGTGGGAGACGTGCTGCTTCCCGAAGCCGCCGTGAGAGATGACCGGGTGATGCTTGATTACGTGCCGGCGGAATATCCCGCTGTGGCGGACCGACAGCTGCTGAATGCTCTTTACCGCGCGGCGGAGGAGGAGCATGTGCCCTTCCACGGGGGTATTTCCATGTCATCCGCAACATTTTATCCGGGCAGCGGATATCCGACAGCGGGCGGCGTGTTTGATGAGACGCCCTATCAGCGGGCGGAGATGTGGAAAAAACTGGACATACTCGGAACAGATATCGAGACATCCAGCCTGCTGGTTCTGTCCAGACTCTTTGGCATGCAGGGCGCGTCGGTACTCGGAGCAAGCAATCGTGTGAAGACCGGGGAGGGCGGATATCTGACGGATGAGCGGGTGCGGCAGATGGTCCGGATCGGCCTCAGGGGCCTGACCTCTGACTGACGAATTGCTGTACGGGATGAAACGGCGGATCAGATTCCTGAATATGGATTTCAGGCGGGACAGGTGGTCCGCAGATCAGATAATAAGAGGGAGAGGCGGCAGATGCCGCCTCTTCGTAGTTTTTCTTCAGTATCTGATGATTGTTGCTCTTCTTCCTTAAGTCATTAGTGAAGCAGGTGGGAAGCGATCCAGCAACCGTCATCGATCTGTGTCCAGTAGTAGCCGTCGCTCTCGCTGAAGACCTTTCTCACGGTGTCGACATACAGGCCGTTCCTCAGAGTATAAACCTTCCTGTATTCGGTTCCCGGGCCGGAGCGGACGTTCACATAGTCCACGGTGTCATTCCAGACCATTCTTGTCTTTCCGCCTACGACGTTCTCAAGGGCTGCATCATTGATCTTGTTCATCATTTCCATCATTGTTTTATTCTCCTTCTGTTTTTGTCCTCGCTTCGAGGTGTTTTTTGTTTTGATGAGTCTACTATAGCAGGGCATTTGTCACAGAAGGCGCACACAGATTATGTTTCTGCGTAAAGAGCAGAATGGAAAAATATATGTATCAACTATGTGTTTCCCAGTACATTGAAATGTCTGGCTAAGGACACAAAATCTGGAATGGCATTGTCAAAGTAATCTATAGGCAGGATGATTTTATTTATTCGATGATTGAATTGCTTCTTCATAAGTAGTAGTATTATTTTGTATATTTATTCCGATCAGGTTATAAGTGGAATGATTATTGTTAAGTGCCAATATATCGTGTGAAGAGAATGATTTAGGTATTTGCAGATTCAGAAAAGTCAGAAAGATTACATTTCGAAGGATATTGATATGGGGTTTATGAATTCTGTTAAGGGTCAGTTTCTTGATGTAGTTGAGTTTGAAGATATTAGCAATAAGCTGCTTGTATGGAAATTTCAACGAGCTCAAATTGCCAATAATGAGATAAAGCAGGGATCAAAGATAATAGTAAGGGAAGGACAAATGGCTGCTTTCGTCCGGAGCGGGCAGTTAGCTGACGTTATGTCTCCGGGTACATATACGTTGAACACAAAGAATTTTCCTATACTGTCTTCTTTGGGTGCATTTCCTTTTTTATTTACATCTCCAGTAATCTCCGATGTCTATTTTATTAGCACAAGACAGTTTATAGGGAATACATGGGGAACAAAAAATCCTGTGTTAAAAAGGGACCGGAATATGCAAATGGTCCGAATTCGCGCGTTCGGTCAATTTTCATTTAGGGTAATAGATGTTACGACTTTTATGCGGGAACTCTTTGGCAGCATGGGTATTTATCTTACCTATGATGTTATTCATTATCTAAAAGGAATTATATCAGAAACTTTTGCGACAATCATCGGTAACACTGATATGGGCGTGTTGGATCTGGCAACACAATACAGGAACCTGTCAGGAGAGCTGCAAAGAGAATCTAATATTAAAGCGAATAGAATAGGTATTGAGTTCTCAGATGTAGTAATCGAAAATGTTTCACTGCCTGATAATGTTGAAAAACTGATAGATGAGCAGTCCGGTATTGGTCTGGCAAAGCAGGATATGGCGACATACATGCAATATCAAACGGCCAGGGCTATGCGCGATGCAGCAAAACAGAAAGGTGGTCTTGCTGGACTCGGAGCCGGAATGGCATTGGGTAATAATATGATTCGGAACATCAATGATGCTTCTGCCGGGGCGTCTGCAAATCATGTTGCAGATGAATTACGCAGACTTAAAGAATTATGTGATGAAGGTATCATTACTGAGGCTGATTTTGAAGCAAAAAAGAAACAACTTTTAGGAATATGATTTATCTGAGGGGAAGGCAATGGAAACAAACATGGTGAAGTGTCCTAACTGCGGTGCACCAATTAAAGACGGAAGATGTACATATTGTAACTTTATGGTACCTCAGGGGAAGACTCCATCCAGTCCGCAGAAGCCGCATCCAATTTCAAATCAGAAGGCAAATGTAAGAGCTAACAATTATAAGAGAGTTGCTGCCAAAAAGAAGAAGCCTGGAAAGCTGAAGGTTATTTTGTGGGTTTTTATAGGGCTTCTTATTCTTGGGTTTATTGGTAGTATTTCTGAATCAGATACATCAGAGTCAGAATCCGAAAATACAGCTGCTTCTGCCGAGAGTAACTCTTCGGAGAGTAATTCGGTTTGGGCTAAAGAGCCGACAGATATTTCAGAATTTGATTACTATCTTGATGGTGAAGAAATATATATCAAGAGTTATAATGGTAAGAATAAGAAAGTTCGCATCAGTCCCACCTATACAATTGATGAAAAGGAATACCATGTTGCGGCTCTCGTAGACGGAACATTTGCGTTAGAAAACATAGATAGTGTTATAGTCCCGGAAGGGACAAGGTCTGTTGAAGGTAATACATTCAATAGCTGCGGAGTTCGATTTGTTTATCTTCCTGCATCATTAACGGAAGTTCCTCAGAACTTCTGGGGATATTTCCACAAAGTCCAGAAAATATATTATGGCGGAACGGAAGAGCAATGGAGACAAATCTGTCAAGTTGACCGCAGTGATCTGGACGTGGTAGAGATTGTATATGAAGCAAATGGGGAAGAATTACAGTAAGCCGGGGAGAGAGAATGGTTCTGATTACTCATCCGCGGATAGAAAACACTGAAAGGACTGCTCCGGCAACGGGGCAGTTATTGATTTGCCGATGAGCAGTCAGCTGCATAAAGAAGGCGGCAGACAGATCAGAAAAACGCAAACATGGCGGGAACCATGAGCACGGCCATCACGACGCCCAGCATCATGAGCATGGGGAGCAGAAGCTTCGTTCCCGCCTCCTCGCCCAGAACCCGCGCCCGTTTTTTGCGCTCCTCAAAGGCCTCGTCCGCCTCTCTTTCCAGAATTTTCGCCATATCGGATCCGCCCTTCATGAGATTCTGAACGAGCAGGGTGGAAAAGGTGCGGTAGGCGGAGCAGCGCGCGCGTTTCCCCAGATTTTCATACGCCTGAATTTCAGAGATGCCTCTTTCCATTTCCTGCGTCATAAGCACCAGCTCTTCATAACCGGCTCTTTGCTTCGCGCCCGCCGCGAGTGCCTGCCGGTAGTCTTTTCTGATCCGAAAAAATGCTTTCCGGAGACTCATGCCGGCCGACAGCAGAAGCACCAGTTTTGTCACGATTCCGGGATAATCCCGCTTCATCTCTTCTTCCCTGGCGTTTTCGAGCAGTTCTGCCGCGTGAAAGCGCGAATAGACGTATCCGACCGCGATGAGGGCGCCCAGAAACAGCAGAGAGACACCTGTATTGTCCTGCCTGCTTCGCCAGCTGGCGTCCTCGCCGCCGATCGTTTCCGGGAGATCGACGCGCAGCTCCGAGCTGCTGTTCTGTTCCCGGATGGTCCGCATAGCTTCCCGGGTTTTCGCCTCATCCCCTGTCATGATCCGGGGATAGACGGTGAGGGGGTATTCCTTCTCCAGGGTCCTGTTCTCGCAGGTCAGCTCAGCTGTGAGAAGGACCGGGATACCGGGAATTGCATCTGCTGACGTCTCTTCAGACGCTGAAGGTTTTTCATACAGATTAAACCCGTCCCAGTCAATCACATCCGGCCGGTCCGTCATCCAGGAAATGCGCACCGGATTCCCTTCCATCTCCGAAATGAGTTCCAGATCCGTGTCGATGTGAGAGAGTTTTTTGCCTCCGAATACCTTCGTTTTTATGTTGGATTCCGCTTCTTTAAAGAACGCATCGATCTCGGCCTCGCTGAGCGACCGGGCCTCCACGGTGAGGGACATCTCCGTCTCTTCTTCCGGTGTAGAAAGAATCAGGTCTGCGGTTTCCTCCGTTCCGCCGTACTCTTCGCGGACGAGATATCCCTTTGCCGCGGTGTCATTTGCCTGTGCCGCGAAAGTTACCGCCGCGGCCAGAAGATCCGCCGCGAGGAAGATCTTGAGTGCCAGGGCCATAGCTTCGCGCGACACCGCGGGGACAAGACCCGGCATGCGCTGCAGAAGCTTTTCGCCGGCGCGGGTGAAACCGCCGCGCGCCCACAGAAAAAGCGCCGCATAGGCGGTCAGAATCATTCCGCAGCAGTAATAAAGTATCATAAACTTCTTATCTCCTTTGGCCTTCCGGCACCTTGCTGTGCCGGTCTTATTCTCGGACTTCGATTTTTTGCGCTGCTCTTATTCTCAGGCTTCGTTTTTTGTATTCATTTTTTCTCAGACTTCGATTTTTACGATCCGCATGCCCCAGATCACGCCCGCCGCGTACACAGCGAGCGCCGCTCCCATGATAATAAGTCCGGCGGCGCTGTCGTACATCACGTCCAGAAAACCGGGCGAGCCGATCCGCATATAGAGGATGATCCCGCACGGCATCACAGCCATGATTCTCTGCTCCATCTTCTTCGCGGCGAGAGAGGCGGAGATCTCGCGTTCCACCTCGATTCTGCCGCTGATTGTTTCCGCCGCGCTGTTTACAATCCGGGGAAGACTTCCGCCTGTCCGTTTTGCTGCGGAGAAGACCGCCGAGAAGTTCTGAATATCCTCCGAGCCTGAACGGCGGGCGAAGTCCTCCAGGAGGTGTTCCGCCGGCACCTGATACCGGAGCTGCGCCGCGATGTAGAGAAATTCCTGTGTCAGCTCATTATCCCTTCCGAGCGTCATCGTCAGTTCTCTGGCCGTCTCGGGGAAGGCGTTCTCCACGGAATATCCGGCCTTGAGAGAGACGGACAGGAGATTCAGGGCCTCGCGGAAGTCGGCGGTCAGCCTTTTCCGCCGGCTCTCCGCCAGTTCCTTCGTGAGAAAGCGGAAGAACCAGTACAGACCGGGAAGGAAGGCGGCTCCTGCGTACAGCCTCCCGAAGAACAGCCAGCCGACCGCAGCGGCTGCCGCGGCGTAGAGAGCGGTATAGCCGATCAGTTCCTTAGTGCTGCAGTGATATACGCGGTAGTCGGGCACGGCTGAGTCTCCTTATTATCCTTCTCTCATTTCCAGCTTCCAGGTCTTTCTGAGTTCACCCGTCCGTTCCAGGACACCGGTGCACTCGTTCCATTTAAAGAGACTGTGTGTCTCTACGAGATCATCCTTCATGCCGTCGACCTCCGCGATCTCAAGCACGTGCCGGGAGCGGTCCCGCAGCCGTCCCAGGTGGATCAGGATATCGACGCCGGACGCGATCTGCCGACGGATGGCGGGGAGGGGCAGG
>CAYLHR010000075.1:0-9867 GCA_964383335.1 uncultured Lachnospiraceae bacterium | reverse complement strand
GTTTTTCGGATCAGCGAAAAACTCGCTTAACGGAAACAGGGCCTTGCCCTACAATAAAAAACTTCTCAGACCGGACAGAGGCATACGTGTTTACCATGAGACTTCCGGCCCGGGCCGTCGCCTTCCAGTTGATCCGCTTCATCGGATCTCCGGACGTATACTCCCGGACCCTGTCAAAAGTGAAGGGATCCTCGTACAGGGTGCGTCTGCTCTCCGCTTCGCCCAGAAGCGCGTCCGCGAGGCGCATGATGCCGGACACGTCCGCACGCGCCGCGTATACGACCAGCTCCTCGTCCGACGGGAGCGGCACGGCGTACTCCTCGCTGTGAAAGAAGGATTTCGCCCTCACCACAAGCTGACTGACCGGGTAACGTCCCCTCTTATCGCAGGACAGGCGGTATGTTCTTGTCACCGCCTCCATGCCCCGCAGCGAAAAAATGTCCCTCTTATACACATAATCACTGACCACGATGTTCTCGGCCTTCTGAAACGTCACCCCTTTCGGCACGCGGAAGCCCGCCTCGAGCTCCGGAAGAGGCAGCCGCTTGCGGTTTTCGATCCGCTCTGAGAGCTCCGCTTCCCCGCCCGCGTATACGGTGTGTTCCGAAAAATGCAGCCGCACAGACACGCCCTTCCACCACAGCCTCCGGTATAAAGACCCTAAGAGCAGCAGAACCGTAAGCGTAAAGGCAAGAAACAGCATCATCATGGCCGGCTCCAGTTCTCCGTGGGAACGGACACGGCGGCGAGAAGCCTGCGGATCCGCCGCTCCCGCTCCGCGTCACTTTCCGCCTCGCAGATAAAGCGGTGTGCGAGAACCGGAACCGCAACGGCCTTGATATCCTCCGGGACAACAAAATCCCTTCCCCGAACCATCGCATAAGCCTGAGACGCCCGCAGAAGAGCAAGCGTTCCCCGCGGACTCACTCCCTCCGGAACACCTTCCGCTCCTCCATCCCGCCGGGTCGCCTGAACCAGAGAGACAATATAATCTCTCAGATCTCCGTGGACAAAGACATCCCGGGCCGTCCGTATGAGGGCCAGAATCTCTTCTTTCGAGACGACAGGTTCCAGATGATCAAGGGGTGTATCAGCCATCATGCGGTCGATCATACGGCGCTCCTCCCGTGCCGTGAGCCGGCCCATTTTCAGCTTCATGAGAAAGCGGTCCAGCTGAGCCTCCGGAAGCGGGAAGCAGCCGTAGGTCTCCACCGGGTTCTCCGTAGCGATCACAAAAAACGGCTCATCGAGCCGCCTCGTCTCCCCGTCGACCGTCACCTGCCGCTCCGCCATACATTCAAGAAGCGCGGACTGCGTCCGCGGCGTCGCCCGGTTCACCTCGTCCGCGAGCAGTACATTCGCGAAGACGGGGCCCTCCCGGAAGACGAACCGGCCCCTTTCCTGATGATAATAATTGATTCCCGTCACATCTCCGGGCAGCAGATCCGGCGTGAACTGGATCCGGCCGAATCTCAGATCCGTCGATCCGGCCAGCGCCCGCGCCAGAACAGTCTTGCCCGTCCCGGGCATATCCTCAAGCAGCACGTGACCGCCCGCGAAAAAAGCCGCGAGCACAAGATCGGTCACGTCTTCCATGCCGATCAGCACGCGGCTGATATTTTCCCTGATTTTATCAATCGTTCCATTCATTGATTTGTCTCCGTCATCACGGATTTCAGCGTTCCTCACCCCGAAAGAACAGCCCCAGCATGCCCGGTCCGACGTGGGATCCGGAGAACGGCTCGTGCTGCGCGATCGTGATGGGAATGTCCGGCGTGATCGCCGACACATAGGAGGCGAGCGTCTCCGCGTCCCGGGGACAGTCCCCGTGGGAGATGCAGATCCGCTGATCCTCCGTCACCATCCGCTTCTTCTCATAAAAATGCGCCAGCGCCTCAATGGCCTTCTTTCTGCCGTGGACCTTGGAGCAGGACACAATATGTCCCGTCTTGTCGCCGTACAGGATGGGCTTTATATTGAGCACCGTCCCGATCTTCGCGGTCATGCCGCTCACGCGTCCCGTATTTTTCAGGAAGTTCAGATCGTCCACCGTGAAATACTGACATGTATGCGGCACCTCGGCGTCCAGAATCGCCGCGGCCTCCCGTGTCTCGACGCCCTTCCGGCTGAGCTCGGCCGCCCGGACCGCCAGAAGTCCGTTTCCGAACCCGCATCCGTGCGAATCCACAATATGCACGAATCTCGCGCTGAATTTTTCCATGAGCTCACGTGCCGCTATGCGCGCCGCGTTGTAGGTTCCGCTGATCCCGGAGCTCATGGCAATATAGATGACATCCAGCCCATCGGCCAGAACCGGCGTAAAATGCGAAAGAAACAGCTGCGTATTCAGCAGCGTCGTCCGGATCACGTCTCCTTTTCTCAGGCCGTCATAATAGGCGTGCCCGTCAAAGTGATCGACATCTCCCTCATACACCTTCGGCTCCCCGTTCACGGTATAATCACAGGGAAGGAGCGAAATTCCTTCCAGCATACTTCCCGGCAGGTTGGCGCTGCCGTCCGCGAAAACAACAAAAGACATATAAAATATCCTCCGGACTGATCCGTCATGAAAAATGATGAACGCATCTATTATACTCGCGTTTATGACATATGGAAATAGAATTAACAAAAGCTGATCCCGTGAGATCAGCTTTTGTTATCTTATGAATCTGAACTTCCGTTATCCCGCGTGTCTGACAGAGGCCTCCGCAGCTTAAGCTGTCCTCCTGCGCCTTGTAAACACAAGTACCATGCCCGCCAGACCAAGCAGCATCATGCCGGTCAGATAGATAGCGCGTGTGCCGGGACCTCCGGTATTCGGAAGGGCAGCTCCGGGCTCATTTTTGACAGTAAATGCGGCGTTCCGGGCCTCCTGTGCTTCAGTCCCGTTACCGGGATTCGCAGCCACGGCCTCCTTCTCCGCCTCGAAGGAAATCCACTCATCTTCGCTTTCCATCGGAGTCCACTCCGAGGGCTTCTTAGCCGCATCCTTCTGAAGCCAGATCACCTTTCCTCTCTCGACCTTAATATAAGCCGCCAGATTCGTGCTCTTGACATAACCGGTCGGCGCCGTCTTTTCGGAAATCTCGTAGTAACCGGCCTTCAGCTCCCCGAATGAAGTCTTTCCGGTTTCCGCATCGGTCGCATCGGAATCTCTCTGGATCACTCCGCTGTCATCCTGCTTATATACAGGAATTCCTCCCTCGGTGGGAACCTTCGTCTCATCCACCTCTTTCAGAGTAAACACAGCCCCTCCGAGATAATGCGTGACATTGTTCTTGTCGACCTTGAAGATATCCAGCTCTGTCTCCGCCTGCGAGTAGTCGTTTTCCATGACTGCGTTGCTGAAGGTTTCCTTTTCATTGTAAGTCACGCTGAACACAGCTACCTGACTGGAATCACTGTGACCGATCGAAACCACATTTCCCACACCGGCAACATGCTCAATCGTGATCCACCCCTTGTGGAGATAGAAATCTCACGCGCGCCGTGCAGCTCGGCTTTGGTGCGTTCACCACTCGCCACGCGCAGAACGTAATCCAACACTGAAGAAGGTGACCGGCTGTGCGAATGAGCCCTGAGGCAGGGGTATCTCAGCCGATATCGCCGCCCGTTCCAGAGAATTCAGACTCCGGTCGGACACAACGAGCGTGCCGGCATGGCCCGTCAGGCTCACCAGCAGAATCTCATTGCCGTTCACAATAAACTTCTTATGGTTGTCCGGTGTGTATCTGCGGGCAGCCGTTATATCAGTCAGCACAGCTTCCGGAACTGTCACTGAGATCGCCGTATACTCACCCGGTGCATCCCACTTCTGATTATCAAGCTTGGCGCCTGAGAATACATATCCCTCCGTTTCATAGTAACTTTCCTTAATCCGGAAGCCGGTCGCTCTCGAGTCAATGTTGGAAATATGCCAGTGCCAGTGCATGCCGCTTTCATCCTCGGCCCACCTGACGTGATTGTCACCTTCCTGATACCTCTCCACGTTCTTCAGACGGACGGTATGTTCCACACTGCCGATATAATAGCTGAGCACTGCCTCGAAGCTGCCCGGCAGATCCTGCTTACTTAAGAGTCCGTTGAAGATCTTTTCGATATCCAGGGTGATCTTATCGGGACTGCTGTTCACGTCCTTGTTGTTTCTGAACGTGACGACGGCATCCTGCGTGAGCGTCTCTCCCTTCGTTACCGTCACCTCGATCGGATTTTCGATCGGGAAGGTATAGAAGTTTGAATTTCCGGTTTCCTCCAGCCAGTAGGTTCCGGCCGGAAGCGTGAGGATCTCGCTCTCCTTGGCCGACCCGTCTTCTTCAATCCTGAGAGAGACCGTCTTCTGGACATTTCCCTCCTTATACGGATGCTGCCGCGCTTCGTCCGTATAGATTGAGAAGGTATACGTTCCGGCCAACTCGGGCTTATGAACGGCGTCCGGCGTTCTCCCGTTATAGGTGACCTCCTTCCTGATCTGAAGCTTACCGGTATTAATATTGTTCGTAAACTCTCCCTGAGCCTTCGAGTCGGCAGCCGTCGTATCATCCGCCTTGACAACCACCGTAATTGCCTGGTTGGCGAGATCTGCCGCACCTGTGTTACCGTCGCCTCTCTTTGCCGAGAGCAGTTTCATTCCATCCGGGATGGATACCTCTTTAATGACATAGGTGCCCGGCTCCAGGTTGCCAACCAGCGCATAGCCGGCGGAAGGGCTTGTCACAGTGCCGCCGGAGAAGGTGATTTCCACCGGCGCAACGGCTTCTCCGTCCGCTGTCTTCGCGGGCGTGCTTCCGTCCGCCTCAAACACACGGAAGGTATAGGTGCCGTCCGTAAAATGCGCCTTCGCTGCAGACGGAACGGCTTCATCCACCTTGACGATTTTGGTGATTTTAAGCGCGCCGGGTTTCAGCTTGTTTTCCGCCGTAAGTGACGTGTCGAAATAAATCCGGTTGTTTTCATCGCCGGACAGATAGCCGTCGCCGCCGCCCGCCTTGAAGGTCGCGTAATAATCCGCCGGATTGCTCTCCACCTCTTCGATAAAGTAAGTAAAGATATGCCGGATAATGTGCTCGGTGTTCTCGGCATGTTTATCCTCTTCGATGGCCGACAGATGAGAAAACAGTTCCTGCCAGTCGTTCTGTTTATTGAGAACTAATTCCTCCGAGAAATTGGCATCCAGAGTATCCTGATTTCTGTCATCCATCTCGGTGAGGCGGAAGCCCTTCGCTCCTCCGACGACAAAATTTGCGCCCTCCGCCAAAGTGACGGTCTTCGTCTGATCTGCGGTAAAATCAATGGCAAACTCGCTCTGCTGTCTGTTCGAAGAGTTATCATAGGAATAGACGATCGGCTCCCCGGCGCTCTGTGTAAATCTGATGCTGTCGGCATTGACGGAGCCCCTGACGCTTCCTGCGATATGCATGGTTCTCCCCTGCGGCACATGCAGAGTCTGGGTCCCGCCGCTTCCGAGATCAAGCGTAATATCCACCCAGGGCGTGTCCACAGGAACATCGCTGAAATCGACATATTCCTCATGGACATATCTCCTCAGCCTGAACTTCGCATATGTATCATCCTGATCCGCGATATCGGATCCGGACGGCCACATTTTTTGGATATTCAGCTCAATTTCTTTCGTCGCCGTGCGGTTTTCCAGCGTATTGATAAGAATGATCTGATAGTCATCCACATCCGCGCCGTGCTCGCCCGCGTCCTGTTCAAACTGCGGCGTATATCTGACACCTTTGAGCGGCAGAGACCCGTCCCTGCTCCACTGAATGACGACATTGTCATCCGTGGGCTGCTGTCCCGCCGGCCAGACTCTGTAACTCATCTCGCGGACGGAATACTCGATCCGGTACAGCGTACCGTTGCTGTGTCTGCGGTACATGGGAAGATTGCCGAACTTCGCGTCTGCCGCGCTGCTGTCTTTATTCACGGTCAGAAATTTTCCATCGACCGGCGTAAATTCCGTCACAGCGTCGCCCGCATCCTCGTCCGACGCGTTCACCTTGGTCTCCATGTACTCAAGCTGGAAGCCGGCCGACCACTCATACTGATCACCGCTGTAATCCGGCCAGTATTTCGTGACGGGAACATCCAGCAGTTCTCTGTTCACGATCGTCTGTCCGGAATCCGCCTCATCGGTTGCCAGATTTCCTACATCAGCTGATGCAATTTCATTATCATTACCATCCAGATAAATCGTCTCATACTGATCCGGCTTATCCGTTTCCTCGATGTAATATTTATAGTAGAACTGAACCTGATATGTCTTTCCTCCGAACGTGACATTACCGTTTTCTGTCAGCGGAAGGTTGTCAAATACATGCTCCCACGGATTCTGACTGCCGCTTTCGGGAAGGGTGACCGTATTCGCTGCGGCGGACGAGCTGTTAAAGGCATCATCCGGCAGATCCCGTTTTGAATCCAGAATCCGGTAGATCCCGTCACTGCCAAGCTCCACGATGTCATAGCTTCTCTTCCGCTTGACTCTGAACTTCGCCGTGACTCCCGCCGGAATATTTTCCGGACTCAGGTAACTGACCGCGTCATCCGCGGACTGCCACTTCTTCAGGACCTTCAGACCGATCGGCTCCGCCGCCGTGTTGTTGATGATCGGATAATACGGCTCCTGCTGCATCTTATCCAGTTCATCGCCGTTCCTGTCCGTGATCGTATACTGGTAAACATTATTCACTTTGTTTCCGGGTGTCAGCGTGTAGACCGAGTCATCCTTCAGATATCCATACGGAGGCTTGATCTCCTTCATATAGTAAGTCTGCAGGCTGCCCGGATTATCACCGACCGTCAGATTGTCAAATACGACATATCCGTCAGAGCCGGATTCCTTCGTCATGACGGGATTGCCGGTGCAGTCCGGGTTTGTCCAGAGGCCGAACACCGCGACCTGCAGTTTTCCGCCGTTGGGCGTATTCTCCTTCACAACTGTCGCGGATCCTTTTCCGAGCGTCAGCGGAATGTTGAATGTGATCTTGCAGTTGGAGTAGATACCGCCCCGCTCCAGATAAAACACTTTAATAGAGTGTGAGGAATATTCTGAACTATCCCATTTTCTTCGCGCATTGGCAAAAATGGTCGCGATATCCGCCTCGACCGTATTGCCGTTTTTCATATTGATCGTATTTGTATTATTATCTTTTACACCGACGACCTTGTTATCCACAGTGACTTTTCCACTTGTGAAATCAATCTGTCCACTCGACGGATGATGAATTCCGCCGATATCCAATACAAGGACATCGTCGATGAATACCCACATATCATCATCGCCGCTGAACTTGAAAACCATATTCTGATTGTCAACTTTTTTCCCCTCCGGAATCATAAAGTCGCCTTCCAGAGTGAGGCCGAACTGATGGTCGTAATAGCCGGAACCAGCATGACCCCCCCAATGACCTTCCGGATGAGCCTGACTCCAGTAGACATCTTGCGGATGTGGACATAATTGTGAATTATCCGGATAAGTGAACGGGAAAAAGCCCACAGGTTTTCCGCTCATATGATCATTAGATACATCTGTATCAGTATTATTAAAATTATATTGCTGATAAAACTCTATCTGATTCTGGTTATTCTTATAGGCATAATAACGGTCACTGTCATATGAGTAATAACCGCCATTCGAATTACTGCTTCCATCAACATTGGACTTATAAAACAGCCCCTTTACGTTCTCATATACTACTTTGGAATTTCCGTCCTGAGTAGTTGTGAACAAACGATCCAGGTCTCCGCCGCCGCTGTTCGCAGTAAGTGTAGGATATCCGTTGTTATTCAACGTCGAATTCACAATTCCCTGACGTATATCCGTTCCGCCGGTAAAATGATTCGCACCCGCTCCTTTTGTTCCGTAGGCCATAAAGTCAAGTGCCGTATAGCCATTAACGCCATCCTGTTTATTACTGTCATCTGCGTTCCACGCTGTATACTCATTCACATGGTTCGCTTCACGATCCAGAGGATCAGACGGTCCGTAATTAAACATATTCACCGTAAACAGCCCGTCCAGCCCGGAGGTATTCAGATTCGTCACCCGATTCGGGGTCGCATCCGTAACCCTGATGGTGAATGCTTCTCCGTTCTTCAAGGTGACCTTCAGGGACTCCGTGCTGTCAAATGCGGCAAGACTGATCAGCGCCCAGTCCCAGGCCTCGACCTTCTGCGCGTTGATCTCCTCAATCTGCTCCTCTGTCAGCTCGGCGCTGTACTGAGTGTCCAGTCCGTTTTTCTCCTTCAGCTGGCCGACTGTCGTCTCGGCATCGGCTTTCCCGACCCAGACAAGCTCGGGACTGCTGAACTCCAGGCGCTCAACATCCGCAACGAACTGCTTCGTCAGTTCACTGACCTCAACACTGTCTGCGCTGATGCTCTCCTCGCTGCCTTCCTCACTCTCAGCACCATTCTCCTCAATCCGGCTGCCGGCAGCTCTGCCTCCTTCGGTGTATGAGTCAGGGTCCGCAATTCCCAGTATTTCCGCCAGCTGCCCGAATGAAATGAAGCTGCCTCCGGGAATGCTGAATACATATGATTTCCCGTTCACATTCCAGTGGAAATCAACCGTATATACCAGGGCATAGACGGAGAACTGATCTGATTCAAACGTGACTGACTGCCCTTTATCTTCGGAGTTCTCCTGCTTTGTCTTTGAAGTATCTCCCGCAGGGACGTCACCCTCCTCCGTGTCATCACCTGTCTGATCACCCGTCTGCGCGGCAGTGCCGACCGTCACATCCTCGACCACTTCCGTGTTGCCCTTATTGTCCACATGAACAACCACCGGCTCTTCAGACGCGGCTGCTTCCTTCATATCAGAAGCGGCAGCCTCCTTTGCTGTCATCGTCACCGTCACCGGAATTTTGGGCTCGATCTCCCCTTCCGATCCGTGACGGAAGGAAATATCGACAGCGTGAACAGAGGACACCTTCGTCTGTCCCTCTACCGCTTCTTTGATCGCGCTGATGGTCTCTTCGTTTTCTACGTCTTCAACCACCATCTCCGTGCCGGAAGGAAGGGATCCCTCCGGAGCTTCGACCCGAACCTTTACCGTCCCTGTTTCCTTTTCAAATGTCTGTGCAGGAAATGCGCTCTCGGTTTTTGCCTTTCCATTCTCTTTCGTATCGTCAAGTTCTGAATCAGGTGTTTCTCCTTCTTTTAAAAGCTCATCCGAATTGTCATCGTCTGTGTATGACATTTCCGATTCTTCATTTGCATCTTCTGTATCATCTTTTGTGTCTTCAGCTGGCTCTTCCGCGTTCTCTGTCCCTTCTTCGGAAGCATTCTCTGCCTCCTCATTCCCGGATTCCGTTCCGTCTTCTGCTGTCTCTTCACCGTTCTCCGACAGTTCCTCACCGTCTTCCGCAGCTTCTTCGCCGTCCTCCGTCAGTTCCTCGCCGTCTTCCGTGACTTCTTCGCTGCTTTCCGTCAGCTCCTCGCCGTCTTCCGTGACTTCTTCGCCGTCCTCCGTCAGCTCCTCACCGTCTTCCGCAGCTTCTTCGCCGTTCTCCGTCAGTTCCTCACCGTCTTCCGCAGCTTCTTCGCCGTCCTCCGTCAGTTCCTCGCCGTCTTCTGCAGGCTCTTCACCCTCGTCCGCTTCATAAGAAGAGCCTTCCACTCCTTCTTCGAATCCTTCCTCAACTTCCGCGCTTTCTTCCCCGATTCCATCTTCCGCCGGCTCCTCAACAGCTGCTTCTTCCGCGTATGCCTCATCCGGCTCCTCAATCTCGACTTCTTCCGTATAGACACAGGCTCTGCCGTGGACATGTTCTTTCAGCTCCGGCTGTCCGCACGACAAATAAGAGGGGTCACCGCTGTGCCCCTTCTCATAACAGCTTTTCTTATGCGTGTGGAGTT
>CAYLHR010000074.1:5479-9910 GCA_964383335.1 uncultured Lachnospiraceae bacterium | reverse complement strand
TCCCGTCGATCCACATGGTCCCCCGGGTGGGGACAAGCAGCGCGTTGATGTGCTTGGCGAGCGTGGACTTTCCGCTCCCGTTGTGGCCGAGGACGGCGATAAACTCCCCTTTCGCAACGGACAGGTCCACCTCCCGGATCGCGTTCACGTGCTCCGGTTTCTCCTTCTCGTCGCTGTATTTCACATAATCAAAGCCGAGCTTTCTGGCGCGGATGATCTCCATGTCAGTCCTCTTCCTCCCCCGCTCTCCGGATGCGGTCCCAGATCTCATCTCTTCCCTCCCGGGTCACCGCCGAGAAGGGAATGACCGGCAGATCCGATGAGGCTCCGAGACCTGTGCGTATCAGCTTTCTGTTCTTATCAATCTGTGACTTCTTCACCTTGTCGAGCTTCGTTCCGATGATCACGGGGTGCATGCCGCCGGCCAGGATCCACTCGTACATCAGCCTGTCATCGGCCGTCGGGGCGTGCCGGAGATCAACAAGCAGAAACACCGTCACAAGGCGCCGTGAGCTGCTCAGATAGCGCTCGATCATCTTTCCCCACTTCGCCTTTGTCCCGACTGAGGCGGACGCGTAGCCGTAACCCGGAAGATCAACGAGGTAACAGTCCGGCGCAAAGTCGGGCCGCGTCTCATTTTCGTTGATCCTGTAGAAATTAATCGTCTGCGTCTTGCCCGGCTGCGAGGATGTGCGCGCCAGGGATTTCCGCAGAAGAAGCGTGTTGATGAGCGAGCTTTTTCCCACATTCGATCTGCCCGCGAACGCGACCTCATATCTGCGGTTGTCCGGCAGCGTGCTCGTAATTCCGCAGACCGTCTCCAGCTCCGCGGACCGGATTTTGTTGAGAATCTGTTCTGCCATAGGATCTCACGCTCCCACGGGAGAGCCCTCGGCTGCCGGCGGAAGGGAGCCGGCGTCGGACTTCTTTTTGCGCCTCCCCTTCTTCTCCTCCGCTTCCTTGCGGATAAGGTCCGGAAATGCGGCCCCGCCCACGTGCTCCTCCCGGATCACGCACCGGCTGACGGACGTATCCGACGGGATTTCGTACATGGCGTCCATCACCGTCTTTTCCATGATCGCGCGCAGTCCTCTCGCGCCGGTTTTCCGCTCCAGGGATTCCCTTGCGATCTTCCGCAGCGCCTCCTCCGTGACGGTGAGCTCCACGCCGTCAAGGGCGAAGAGCTTCGAGTACTGGCGGACCAGCGAATTCTTGGGCTCGACGAGAATGCGGACGAGCGCGTCCTCGTCCAGCTCATCGAGAGGCACGACAACCGGGATGCGCCCGATCAGCTCGGGGATGAGGCCGAACTTGACGAAGTCCTGCGGCATGACATTTTTCAGGATCTCCCCCGTCTTCTTCTCCTCCTCCGTCTTCCGGATCTCCGCGCCGAATCCGATGGAGCCGGAATTCATGCGGCGCTCGATGATCTTCTCCATGCCGACGAAGGCGCCTCCGCAGATGAAGAGGATGTTGGTCGTGTCGATCTGGATCATTTCCTGCTGGGGATGCTTCCGCCCGCCCTGCGGCGGCACCGAGGCGACCGTTCCTTCGATGATCTTAAGGAGTGCCTGCTGCACGCCCTCTCCGGACACGTCCCGCGTGATGGACGCGTTCTCGGACTTTCTCCCGATCTTGTCGATCTCATCGATATAAATGATACCGCGCTGCGCGCGCTCAATGTCGAAATCCGCCGCCTGGATCAGCTTAAGAAGGATGTTCTCCACATCCTCGCCCACGTATCCGGCCTCGGTCACCGTCGTCGCGTCGGCGATCGCGAAAGGCACGTTCAGCATCCTGGCCAGCGTCTGCGCGAGCAGGGTCTTGCCGGATCCGGACGGACCCAGCATCATGATATTGGATTTCTGCAGCTCGACGTCATCGTCTCCGGGCGCGAGCAGCCTCTTGTAGTGATTGTACACGGATACGGCCAGGACCTTCTTGGCGTCGTCCTGCCCGATCACGTAATCATCCAGAAATGCCTTGATCTCCTTCGGCGTTCTGAGGTTCACCTCCCCCAGAAACTCCGCCTCGCGGTCGGCCGCCTCCTCGTCAAGAATGGTCTTCATGAGAAGGACGCAGTCGTCACAGATGCTGAGATTGTTCGAGCCGGTGAAGATCCTTCTCACCTGATCCTCGTAGCGGCCGCAGAAATTGCATCTCTTTCCGTTTGCTCTCATTCCTTTTGCCATGGATACTCCTCTGATTTAAAGCCCCGCGCCGTTTCAGGGGCTGATATCGTCTCCGCCGGACTTTTCAACACACTTACAGCGGCTCCTGTGTGCGCATGCAACACAGGAGCCACTGAGAATAAATCGTCCTATGACCGCCTCGCGGCGACAACGTTGTCAATGATACCGTAAGAGACGGCCTCCTCCGCGGTCAGCCAGTGATCCCGGTCCGTATCGCGCTCGATCCTCTCGAGCGCCTGTCCGGTATTGGCGGCCAGTATCTCATTCAGCTTTTTCCGCGTCTTTAAGATGTGATCCGCGTCGATCAGCATGTCGCTCGCCTTGCCCTGTGTTCCGCCCGACGGCTGATGGATCATGATCTCCGAGTTGGGAAGCGCCTGCCTCTTTCCTTTCGCTCCGCCGGCCAGGAGGAATGCTCCCATGCTGGCAGCCATGCCGATGCAGATCGTCGCCACGTCGCACTTGATGTACTGCATCGTGTCGTAGATGGCAAGTCCCGCGCTGACGGATCCGCCCGGGCTGTTGATGTAGAGGCTGATATCCTTGCCCGGATCCTCCGATTCAAGGAACAGAAGCTCCGCGACGATGACGGAGGCCGTCACGTCATTGACTTCTTCTCCCAGGAAAATGATCCTCTCCTTGAGAAGCCTCGAATAAATATCATAACTCCGCTCACCCTGCGCTGTCTGCTCGATGACATAGGGTATCAGTGTATTTCTGATCAATTATGCCTCCTTCGCGTTGTCCGTGAGAACCGTGATCGCCTCCTGGACAGCGATATCCTTCTTCATCTGCTCTTTCTCAAAGTCTCCCATGAGATCCTTCAGCTTGTCGGCCTCCATGCTGTAGGTCTCGGCCATCTTCGCGATCTCCTCGTCGATGCGCTCATCGGAGATCTCGATCGCCTCCGCCTTCACCACCTCTTCGAGGACGAGACGGGTCTGGATCTGCTTCACAGCCTGGGGCTTCATCTGCTCCTTGAGGCTCTCCTCCGTCTGGCCCATGTACTGCATGTACATATCGATCGGGATGCCCTGGCTCTGAAGCTGGCGGGCATAATCCTGATACATATTGGTGACCTGCGCGTCGACCATCGCGTCCGGAATATCCATCTCAGACGCCTCGATCAGCTTGTCAACGGCCTCATTTTCCTTCGCGGTCTTCGCGGCCCTGTCCTTCCGCTCCTGGATCTTCTCTCTCACGCTGTTCTTGTACTCGTCAAGCGTGTCGAATTCGGAGACGTCCTGGGCGAAGTCGTCGTTCAGCTCCGGCAGCTCCTTCACCTGGATCTTGTGAACCGTGCAGTGGAAGACGGCCGCTTTTCCGGCGAGCTCCTTCGCGTGATAGTCCTCGGGGAAGGTCACCTCGACGTCCTTCTCCTCACCGGCGTTCACGCCGACAAGCTGCTCCTCGAAGCCCGGAATAAAGGATCCGGACCCGAGCTCGAGGGAGTGGTTCTCGGCGGAGCCGCCGTCAAAGGCCTCTCCGTCGATGGTTCCGGCGTAATCGATGACCACCGTGTCGCCGTTCTGCGCCGGGCGGTCTTCCACATCGATGAGACGGGAATTCTTCTCCTGCTCCTGCTTCAGCTCTTCGGCGATATCGTCATCCGTGACGAGCGTATCCTGCTTCGCGACCTCGATGCCCTTGTAGGAGCCGAGCGTCACCTCCGGACGAACCGCGACTTCAGCTGTGTAGATGAAGGGCTTGCCCTTCTCGATCTGAACGACATCGATCGCGGGACGGGATACAAACTCAAGCCCGGCCGTGCCGGCTTCCGCGTCATAGGTATCGTTGATCAGGATATTCGCGGCATCCTCGTAGAACACACCCTCGCCGTACATTCTCTCGATGACGTTCTGCGGAACCTTGCCCTTTCTGAAGCCCGGAACGGAGATATTCTTCCGCTGACGTGAATAGGCCGTTCTGCAGGCTTTTTCAAACTGCTCCGCGGCGATTTCGATGGTCAGCTTGACCATATTGTGCTCTAACTTCTCGACCTGTACGCTCATAGTTGCTAATCCTCTCTTCTTCTTTCTCCTTAAAGTGCCTCGCGCACTTTACTCACACTTTAATCTGCCCGTTCATACAAACGGACAGTCATTTAAGCAGTATAACACATGAACCGCGCCGTGAACAGATCATTTTCGGAAATGAAGCCGTTCAGGCGGCGATATCCGCACCCTTACACCGGCATCTGACGGATCCGGTCGAGGGCCTTCAGTGAATTCTCGTAGGT
>CAYLHR010000074.1:0-5469 GCA_964383335.1 uncultured Lachnospiraceae bacterium | reverse complement strand
GGCCGAAGCCGGAGCCCGGCGTGCCGACGACGCTGGCGTGCTCAAGGAGATAGTCGAAGAACTCCCAGGACGTCATGCCGTTGACCGTCTTAAGCCAGATATAGGGTGAATTGACGCCGCCGTAGACGGTATAGCCCATCTCCTTCAGGCCGTCGTAAATCGTCCTCGCGTTTTTCATATAATAGTCGACAAGGCCGCGGATGGACGCCTGTCCCGCCTCTGAGTAGCAGGCCTCGCCTGCCTTCTGCACGATATAGGGAGCCCCGTTGTACTTGGTGCCGTGCCGCCGCGCCCACATGGCATTAAGGGACGCGCCGTCCGCCGTGATGTCCTTCGGGACAACGGTGTAGCCGAGCCGGACGCCCGTGAAGCCCGCGTTCTTGGAGAAGCTCCGGATCTCGATCGCGCAGTTCCGCGCGCCGCTGCACTCATAGATGGAGTGCGGGACATCCGGCTCCGAGATGTAGGCCTCGTAGGCCGCATCGTAGATGATGATGCAGCCGTTCTCATTGGCGTAGTCCACCCACTTCTGCAGCTGGTCCTTTTTGATCGCCGCGCCGGTCGGATTGTTGGGGAAGCAGAGGTAGATGAGATCCGGCCTCTCCTTCGGCAGATCCGCGATAAAGCCGTTCTCCTCCGTGCAGGGCATGTAGATCACATTCGACCAGTAGCCCGTCTCCGGATCATACTCCCCCGCCCTGCCGGCCATGACGTTCGAATCCACATACACCGGGTAGACGGGATCGCAGACCGCGATTCTGTTGTCGATATCAAACAGCTCCTGGATGTTTCCGGAATCGCACTTGGCCCCGTCGGACACGAAGATCTCATCCGGATCGACGCGGCAGCCGCGCGCCTCAAAATCACACTTCGCGATGGCCTCTCTCAAAAACGCGTAGCCGAGATCCGGCGCGTAGCCGTGGAATGTTGCGCCGTCCGCCATCTCGTCCACGGCGCCGTGCAGGGCGGAAATAATCGGATCGGTCAGCGGCTGCGTCACGTCTCCGATTCCCAGACGGATCACCGGACGGTCCGGATTGGCCTCCGTAAAGGCCGCCACCTTTTTGGCGATCGCGGAAAAAAGATAGCTTCCGGGCAGTTTCTGATAGTTGCTGTTAATCTTGTACATCGATGTCTCCTTCAAACACAAAAGAGGCCGTTCCCGTCATATAGACGGAACCGTTGTTTCCGTTCCACTCTATCCGAAGATCGCCGCCCTTCAGCGCGACGGTCAGCCGATGACCGGTTTTCCCGCAGAGAATGGATGCCGCCGCTGCCGCGCAGGCTCCGGTTCCGCAGGCCAGGGTCTCCCCGGAGCCGCGCTCCCAGACGCGCATCCGGATCTCCGACTCACTGATCACATTGACAAATTCCGTGTTGACGCGCTCGGGGAAGAGCGGGTCATTTTCAAAATGCGGCCCGATCCGGGGCAGGTCCAGCCCGTCGATATCCTCCTCGCAGAAGACGACGCAGTGCGGGTTGCCCATGGAGACGCAGGTGATCCGGTATTCCCTGCCCGAGATGACATAGGGGTAATCCACGATTCTGTCAGTGCCCGCGGGAATGCGGGACAGGTCAACGGGAATATCCGAAGGGGCGAGGGCCGGTGCGTCCATATCGACGCGGATCCGCTCCGCCGTCCCGTCCCCGCCGGTCATGATCTCAAGGGTCCTGATCCCGGCCAGGGTCTCGACCTTTATGGTCTTCCGGCTCGTAAGTCCCCTGTCGTACACATACTTTCCGACACAGCGGATCCCGTTGCCGCACATCTTTCCGCGGCTTCCGTCCGCGTTGTACATCTCCATCTCGAAGTCCGCCGTCTCCGACGGATTGATGAGGATCAGCCCGTCCGAGCCGATGCCGAAGTGGCGGTCGCTCAGCCGTATCGCCGTCTCCGACGGATTCCGCAGATGCTCTTTGCTCCCGTCCACGTAGATGTAGTCGTTTCCGATTCCGTGCATCTTTGTAAAATGCATCTCCTCCGCCTCCTCTCCCGGGCCCTCATTTAACATGCTCCCGATCAAAAGTCATTTGCGGCGTCCGCGGCACCAGTCGAGGAAGCCGCGGAGGATGGCCCTGTCCTCCGGGCAGAGGAAGGACATCCGGCGGATCTTCCGCTCCGCCTTCTCAAAGCAGGCATTCATCACATCCTGCGCGTAGGAGAGCGCCCCGCTCTCCTCGAAGGTGCTGCGCACCTCCTCGAGAACCTCCTCTGTCACCTCTTTCTTCCCGTAGACGCGGAGAAGTCTCTCCCTGAAGGCGGGAGCGTAATTCATCACATACATGTAGAGAATGGTCTGCTTGAACTCGGAGATGTCCGATCCGACGTCCTTGCCCAGATAGCCGGCATCCGCGTAGATGCCCAGAATGTCGTCCATGATCTGATAGGCGATTCCGACGTCGTCGGCGAAGCGGTCGAGGGCTTTCATCTCCTTCTCCTCCGCCCCTCCGAGCATCATCCCCAGGTGCAGAGGCCCGAACACCGAGTAGCAGGCCGTCTTCAGATGATAGATTTCGCGGATGGAGGTCTCGAGCAGGCGGCCCTTTATCTCCTCATCATAGGAAATATCCTGCAGCTCGTAGGGAAGCACGACGTCGAGCAGCTCGCCCCGGATCGTGTTCAGGATCACCTCGTCGAAATACGCGATGAGCGCCCCGCAGGACGGATTGTCCCTGTAGGCCTCCGCGATCTTCAGGTTCGCCAGATAGAGCCCCAGGTCGCCGGTGCAAAGAGCCACCGACTTGGCCACGTCGAGCGGGCCGTCGGGCTCCGCCAGCATCTTTGTCTTCCGTACGCCCAGCCTGTGCTCGTAGCGCCTCTGGATCGTGTATTTTCCGCGCCGCGTCTCGGCGTTGTCGATGATGTCGTCGTGGATGAGCACGCCCGTCTGAAAGATCTCAAACGCGAGAGCCAGATCATCGCTCTGCCCGATCTCCTCCGCCCCGGCCAGGTGGTATCCGAGATTGACCAGCATGCCGCGGAGCATCTTCCCGCCCTCGTTCATGTCCGCGAGGTCCTGCCTGAAGATCCGGATCAGGGGATTATCATCCTTCGCGACCTCGCGGTTGTAGCGGGCCGCCGCCTTCGTGAGCCGCGCGCGGCTCTCCCCGTAAAACTTCTGAAACGCCTCCAGATTGCGGTTTGCCATAGTTCTCTTCATCTCCCCTTGTTGATTTTGATATTTCTGTACCAGCGAAGCGCCTCCCCGAGAAGATCCTCCGAGAAATCGGGCCAGAGAACATCCGTAAACCAGAGGTCCGCGTAGGTCGTCTGCCACGGGAAGAAATTGGACAGCCTCTGCTCTCCGCCAGTCCGGATCACAAGGTCCATATCCGGAACGCCCCGTGTGTAGAGATAGGAGTCGAAGAGCTCCTCGGTGAGGGCATTTTCAGCCAGACGGCCTGCCGCAAGGTCGGCGGCGTACTGCTCCGCCGCCCGCAGGATCTCGTCCCTTCCCCCGTAGCTGAGCGCGATCTGAAGGTAGAGTCTGCCGCAGTCGCGCGTGACATCCTCCGCGTCCCGGATCACCGCCCGGTCCTCCTCCGAGAGGGGGGCCAGGTTGCCGATCACCTTCACCTTCACGCCCTTTTCGACGCATCGGTGGATCTCGTCCGTAAAGAATCGTCTCATAAGTTTGAAGAGATCGCGCACCTCCTCCTGCGAGCGCTTCCAGTTCTCCGTGGAGAACGCGTAGACCGTGAGATAGGGAATGCCGGCGTTCTCACACCACTCGCAGAGATCAATAAAGGTATCCACGCCCTTCTCATGACCGCGCATGACCGAGGAAAACATGTGCTGCCTCGCCCAGCGCCTGTTGCCGTCCATGATGACTCCCAGATGCTTCACCTGATTCTCCGCCATGATATCTGTCACTCCTCACATATGAAATACGCCGTATGAAACAAGGCTCATAATCGTCGCCGCGACCGCGATGCCGAGAAGAATCGCCGCCGACGCCTTCCGGATATCGACGTGAAGGAGGGAGGCGATCAGTGCCCCGGTCCATCCCCCGGTTCCCGGAAGCGGTATGCCGACAAAGGCGACAAGTCCCAGAAACTCCGCTCTCGCGATTCCCTCGGATTTGTTCATGGCCCGTTCCTCAAGCCTTCTTACGATTCCCCCGAAGGCCCTGGTCGGGCGCAGCCAGTCGAAGATTCTCCGGATAAAAAGAAGAATAAAGGGAATCGGAATAATGTTCCCGATCACCGAGAAGAAGATCGCCTCGCCCAGCGTCAGCTTCGCGAGTCTCGCGAGGGGGATGCCGGCCCTCAGCTCCAGAACCGGAAACATGGAGATCAGGGTGACCGCCGCCTGAGGCGGAAACTGCGGGTGATTCAGAAACCACTCAACCACTGCATTCATAAATAAACTGTAACTTCCTTTCCGCGAAGGCGCCGCTCACGATTCAGCGAGATCGAGAACGGGCAGCCCCATATATGACCGCAGGATGCGGATCAGCGTCTCCATCTCCGCGTCTGTTCCGATGGTGATTCTCAGATACTCACTGATTCTCGGGCGGTCAAAATAGCGCACGTAGACATGCTGCATTTTCAGATACTCAAAGAGCTCCCGCGCCGGATAGTCCGGATGGGAGACGAACACGAAATTGGCCGCCGAATCGCACACCCGGAAGCCGATGGCCGTAAGCTCCTTCGTGACGGCCGCCCGCGTCTTCATGATTCTTCTCGCGCAGCGGGCAAAATACGCCGTATCCCTCACACAGGCCGCCCCGGCCGCGATGGTGAGACGGTTCATCGTATAGGAATTGAAGCTGTATTTGACGTCGTTTAAAAGAGAAATGAGCCGCTCGCAGGCAAAGGCGTATCCGATCCGCAGGCCTGCCAGATTTCTCGACTTGGAGAAGGTGCGCACCACGACCAGATTGTCGTACCTGCGGATGAGCGGAAGGACGCTCTCTCCCCCGAAGTCGATGTAGGCCTCATCCACGATTACGATGCTGTCCGGGTTCGCGGCGATAATCCGCTCCGCGGTCTCCGCCGGCATCAGAATCCCGGTCGGGGCGTTGGGGTTCGGGAAGATGACGCCTCCGTTCTCCCCCTCGTAATCCTCCGGACGGATCCGGAAGTCCCCGTCGAGCGGCACCTGCCTGTAGGGAATCCGGAAGAGCTCCGCCCACACGTCATAGAAGCTGTAGGTGATATCCGGGAAAAGGACCGGTTTATCCGAATTGAAGAAGGTGAGATAACACATGGCGAGGACGTCGTCCGATCCCACGCCCGCGAACACTTCCGTCTCCTTCACGCCGTACACCTCCGCGATCGCGGAGATGAGCTCCGAGGAGGCGGGATCCGGATAGAGGCGCAGAGAATCCGGATTAAAATGCGCCAGTACCTCCGTAACCGCAGGGGACGGGGGATACGGATTCTCATTGGTATTCAGTTTGATGATGCCCGGAGCCTGCGGCTGCTCTCCCGGCGTATAGGGAACCACTTTCCGGATATTGTCTT
>CAYLHR010000073.1:0-10019 GCA_964383335.1 uncultured Lachnospiraceae bacterium | reverse complement strand
GATCACGGTTGGCTGCGGAAGGCGGATTGCGAGGTCGCCGGGCCAAAGCGGAGGCATGCTCTGGGCAGAAGGCAGAGAAAACCTTGCTGTCAGACCAATAGCAGAACACGGTTGGCTGCTGAAGGCAGATTTCAAGGTCGTCAGGCCAAAGCGGAGGCGCGACCCGGGCAGAAGGCAGCGAAAACCTTGCTGTCAGGCCAACGGCAGAACACGGTTGGCTGCGCCAGGCAAAAATCAAGGTTACGAGGCCAACGCGGAGGCATGCTCTGGGCAGAAGTCGGCCGGACGCGTCGAAAAACGATAGGATGATGCAGAAAGAAACCTTTGAACAGCGATATATGAAGGATTTCAGCGAACAGCAGCGGGAGGCGGTTTTTGCCGCCGGGCACCCGGTGCTGCTGCTGGCTGTGCCCGGCGGCGGCAAGACGACCGTGCTGGTCACGCGGCTGGGCTATCTCATCCGCTGTCTGGGAGTCGCTCCGGAGCAGATTCTGACGCTCACTTATACCGTCGCCGCGACGCGGGATATGGCGGAGAGATACCGGTCGATATTCGCGGAATCCGACGGCCGCGGCGTGCAGGCATCGGAAGCGAGTGCGGTTTCTGTCGGGCAGGCATTGGCCGCGGCACCGGGTTTCTCCGGGCAGCACACAGAGGCGGCCCCGGAATTCCGCACCATCAACGGCATCTGCGCGAAGATCATACAGTTCTACGGGCGGCAGATCGGAAAGGAGCCCTTCGCCCTCTTCTCAAATGAGGGGGAGATCCTCCGCCTTATCGCCGAAATCTACCGCGCCGTGCAGGACGATTTCGCGACACCGGGCGAGCTGAGGACGATCCGGACGGAGATCGCCTACATCAAAAACTCCATGCTGACGGACGATGAGGTGCGGGAGATGGACGGGAGCCGGCACTACGCCCTCTCGGAGATCTACTTCCGCTACCGCGCCCATCTGCGCGGGGCGGGGCTTATGGACTACGACGACCAGATCGTCTACGCGAAGACCATGCTGGAGAGGAGTCCTGCGGTACTGGAGCATTTTCGAAAAATGTACCCGTACATCTGCGTCGACGAGGCCCAGGACACCTCGAAAATCCAGCACGCCGTGATCCACCTCCTGGCAGGGGACGGCGCAGGGCTGTTCATGGTGGGGGACGAGGACCAGAGTATTTACGGATTCCGGGCGGCCTATCCCGAGGCACTGCTGCATTTTGAGAGGGATTACGCCGGCGCGCGGGTCCTGCTCATGGAGAACAACTACCGGTCGAACGCGCGGATTGTGGAGGCCGCGGACCGCTTTATCCAGAAAAATGCCCACCGTCACGAAAAGCACATGAAACCCGCGCGCCCCGCGGAGAGCGAGATCCGGATCGTGGATCTCAAGGGGCGGGGAGCGCAGTATACCTATCTCGCAAAGGCGGCGGAGAGCTGCCGGGACGCGGAGGCCGGAGCTTTCGGGAGGGAGCTTCTGGGGCAGCCTCTGCCGGTGACGGCGGTCCTCTATCGGGACAATGAGAGCGCGATTCCCCTGGTGGATCTGCTGGACCGGAAGGGCCTTCCCTACCGGATCCGGAACGCCGAGCCCGGCTTTTTTACGGGCAGGATCGTGACGGATATCCGGAACATCCTGCTCTTCGCGGAGCACCCGGGCGATCCGGAGCTCTTCATGAAAATTTACTACAAGATGTCGACCTACCTCACGAGGGAGGCGGCGGAGGCCCTGTGCCGGAGCGCCGCCCGCCGCGCCGGGGGCAGGACATTTGCGGATGGAGGGATTTTCGCGGGGGGAGAACCTGAAACGGCCGGCGGACCGGCAGGGGATCCGTTCTCATCTGCGGCCGGCGGACCGGCAGGGGATCTGTTCTCATCCGCGGCCGGCGGACCGGCAGAGGATCTGCTTTCAGCCGCGGCGCGGTCCCCGGGTCTTTCTGTGGGGACGCTCAGGGCCGTGCGGGAGATCCGGAAGAACCTGGCAGCGCTTCTTACGGACAGCGCGGCGGAGGCCGTGAGCCGGATCGTCGGGAAAATGGGCTACGGCAGCTATCTCGAGCGCACCGGCATCCCGGACCGGAGCGTCGGCACACTGACGGCCCTGGCGCGCCGGGAGGAGACGCCCGGCGGCCTTTTAAGAAGGCTGGACGAGCTGGCGGAGATCTTTGAGGGCGGCGTCCCGGATCCCGGCTGCCGCTTCGTGCTCTCGACGATCCACTCGAGCAAGGGGCTCGAATATGATACGGTTTATCTGATGGACGTGGAGGACGGGACATTTCCCGAGCACGTGCCGGAACGGGAAAACGGCGCCGGAGCGCGGAGGACCGGTATGGCGTCGTGGGAACCGGGCGCCGGAGCGCGGAGGACCGGTGCGGTGCCGTGGGAATCGGGCGCCGGAGCGCGGAGGACCGATGATGAGGCGAAAAGAGAGCGGGCCGCATATGAGGAGGAGCGCCGGCTCTTTTACGTCGGCGTGACCCGCGCGAAGCACACACTCTGCCTCTTCCGTCTGCCCGGCGGCTCCTGTTTTATCCGGGAGCTCACAAAGCCGCAGAGGGAGCGGCAGCGGGAGACCCTGCGGGCCGGCGCGGGGGCGCACCGGTTCTGGCCCGGTGAGGAGGCGCCCGAACCGCCCAAAGAGGAATACGGGGCATTTGCCGACCGCCTCAAAAAGGGCGCGGTGATCCAGCACCGGGCGTTCGGAAGGGGCGAGATTCTGGAATTTGACGGCCGCTTCGTGACGGTCCGCTTCCGGGACGTCGTGCGGAACCTCAGCGCGGAGGTCCTGTACAGGAAGGAACTCATCGAAGTGGTCGAGCCGGCTGAAGGCAGTATCAAGTGACCTATGAGAAACCAGAGCTGAAGGCAGTGTCAAGTGACCTATGAGAAACCAGAGCCAAACGGGAGGGTGAACGATGGAATACACCATAGGAGAGGTTTCCGCGATACTGAGTCTTTCGCGCGACATGATCCGCTATTATGAGAAGCAGGGCGCGATTCAGGCCGGCAGAAATGAGGCCAACCGCTACCGCACCTACGACACGATGGAAGTGTTCTGGCTGCTCGAGGCCATGGAGCACAAGAGCTGGGGCGTCCCGATCAGCGAGATCCGGAAGATCCGGGGCAGTCAGTACGCTGTCAATACGGCGGCATTTCTGGACGGCGAAATCGCGAAGAAGAGGGAGGAAGCCGCCTGGGACACGCTTCTTGCGGAGCGGCTCCTCGGAATCCGGGACTATATGGAGTTCGGGGCGCTGAATATCGGAAATTTCTGGGTCGCCGGGACGGAGCCCGCGTATCTGTGCCACCTGGTCACGGGCTGGGGCGACCGGTATGAGCGCATCAATCTGCCCGAGGAGGCGAGCCGGTTCATTTTTTCCGAGAAAATGCTCCCCTTCTTCGACAGCGGCTTTACTGCCCGCGGAGGCCGCATCGACTGGGAAATGCGGATCAGTGAGCGGTATGTCCGCGCGCTGAAGGCGGAGCTGCCGGAGCCATTTTTCCGCGATCCCGGCGGGATCTGTCTCTGCACAAATGTGGACATAGGGGAGATCGGGACCTTCGATCCGGCCGTATTTCACGTCCTGCACGAGTACGCGGCGCGGCGCGGGTACAGGGTGAAGGAGGGAGCGCCCGTCCGCGGCTTCCTGCTCGGGCGGGGCTATGAGGACGGCCGCTTCCGGCGGGTAATACGGGCCTTCCTGCCGCTTGAAGAACCGGCGGATGCCGGCATGTAACACGGGCTTTCCTGCCGCTTGAAGAACCGGCGGAAGCCGGCATGTAACACGGGCCTTCCTGCCGCTTGAAGAACCGGCAGACGCCGGCGCGTGACGGACAGGGGAGCTTCCGGGACAGAATCAAAACAGACCTTGGAACGGTTCCACGGGTGAATCACCCTCGGGACCGCTCTTTTTTTCGGCAGATTGACGGGACGTGTTCCGGCACGGGCAGGGAATCCGGCGCGCCGGATTACGCTTATTGGCTTGTTTTCAGTTCGTTTTTGGCTTGTTTCCGGCTCACTTTCGGCACATTCCGGACGGGAGCCGGGCACTTGACGGGAGCCCGCGGCCGGGCACTTGACGGGGGGCCGCGGCCGGGGCATTTTTCCGTTGACCCTGTAACCGTTCCACCCCTTAAGATGGTGATGCGGAGAGGTTCGGGCGGCCCGTATGTTACGGGAAATGAGAAGGCCCGGTCCCCTCTGGTTTCGCGTCACTCACATTAACAAGCATAAACAGAAAAAGGGGAAACCAATCATGATGACAAAGCTGTTTACTCCCGCGAAAATCGGAACCTGCGAGATCCCGAACCGCCTGATCGTGCCTGCCATGGTCATGAACCTCTGCACGGAGGACGGAATGATCACAGAGCGCTATATCCGCTATATCGAGGAAAAAGCGAAGGGCGGCTGGGGCATGGTCATTACCGAGGACTACGCCGTCAATGAGAACGCCAAGGGCTACAAATTCATTCCCGGCCTCTACAATGACGAGCAGATTGAGGGCAATAAGAAGCTGACGGAGACCGTCCATCAGTATGACACGAAGCTCTTCTGCCAGATGTATCATCCGGGACGCCAGTCCAAGCACGACGTAAACGGCAACGTCCAGCCGGTCGCGCCGTCGGCGATCAAGGATCCCTTCTGTATGGACCTGCCCCGCGAGATCACCCGGGAGGAGATTCATCAGATCGTGAAGGATTTCGGCAGCACGGCCCGCAGAGCCAAGGAGGCCGGCTTCGACGGCATTGAGATTCACGCGGCCCACGGCTACCTGATCTCCGAATTCCTCTCCCCCTTCACCAACAAGAGAGTCGACGAGTACGGCGGCTGCTTCGAGAACAGGACCCGCATCCTGGACGAGATTTACGCGGAGATCCGGGAAAATGTCGGCAAAGATTTCCCCGTGCAGGTGCGCATTTCCGCAAATGAGTACCTTCTGGGCGGCCGCACCGAGGCCGACACCTACGAGCTGGTCCGCCATCTGGACGGGCTGGGCGTCGACGCCATCCACATTTCGAACGGCATGTACGCCTCGCCCGTGATCCGGCAGATCATCGCGCCCATGTACACCGAGCACGCCTTCAATATGGACACGGCGGAGCAGGTGAAAAAGCTCGTCTCATGTCCGGTGATCGTCACAAACCGCATCAATGACCCCAAGATGGCGGACACCATCCTCGCCATGGGCAAGGCCGACTTTATCGGCATGGGCCGCGGCTCTCTCGCGGATCCGCACCTGCCCAACAAGGCGAAGGAGGGAAAATTCGAAAATATCCGCTACTGCATCGGCTGCCTGCAGGGCTGCGAGGCCGGGCTTCTGGCCGGCACCTGCGCGACCTGCCTCGTCAATCCGCGCGTCGGCCGCGAGTACGAAAATCCCATGGAGAAGGTCAGCGATCCGAAGAAGGTCATGGTGATCGGAGGCGGCCCCGCGGGACTCATCGCGGCGGAGACGGCCGCCCGCGTGGGGCACGACGTCACCGTATACGAGGCGAAGAGCGAGCTGGGCGGACAGTTCCGCAGTGCCGCATTTCCTCCGGGAAAGGGCGAGCTCTCCACCTTCACCTCTTCCATGAGAAAGAATCTGCTTGACCTCGGCGTGCCGGTGAAGACGGGCTGCGAGGTCACGGAGGAGCTGATCGCTTCCGTGAAACCGGATGCTGTGATCATCGCGACGGGCGCGAATCCGCTCATGCCGCCCATCGAGGGCATCGACGGGGCAAATGTGGTCGCGGCGGAGGACGTTCTTCTCGGAAATGTCGATGTACAGCCCGGCCCGGTCGTCGTGTGCGGCGGCGGAGAGGTCGGCGGGGAGACGGCGCATTTCCTGACACAGACCTGCCAGGATATCACCGTTCTCGAGATGCAGGAGGACATCCTTGTGGATATGTTCCCGCTCATGAAGATGCAGCTGCTTCAGTACATCGCGGAGACGGGAATCAAGGTGAGAAGGAACGCGACCGTCACCGCCATCACGGAGAGCGGCGTCAGCTTCAGAAACGCGGACGGAAGCGTCGAGACCATTCCCGCGAAGACCGTCGTGTCCGCCTTCGGATACAGGGCCTACAATCCGCTGGAGGAGGCCGCGAAGAAGCACTGCGGAAATGTGCAGGTGGTCGGCTGCGCCGTGAAGGCCGGGAACGCGCTCACGGCGATCAGAGAGGGTTATGAGGCCGCGCTGGCTTTATAATAAATGTCATCATGAAAAAGGAGCCGGAGGAAATTCCTCCGGCTCCTGCTGTATGTATGGGGCCCGGGCTTCCGGCGTCTGCCGGTGCGGGAGAGCTGCATGAGAAGGCTGATCCCGATGTGCGTTCTGCCGTGTGTGAGCATGCCGCCGAAGGGCAGGCCGGCCAGCGTTCTGTAAATGCCCTGCACGAGCACGTTGAAGGGATCCGAGCCGAGGTCGGACAGAAGGAACAGGGTTACGCCCAGATGCGCGATGGTGAGCCCGATCATCAGGATGACGATCCGAACGGCCCACTCCTTTATATGATGTTTCATGAATTGTCTCCCGGGTTTTCCGCCTTTGCGGCGATCGTGTCTGTCTGTGCTGTCTGAGTCCGCATCCGCGTCTTCAGGTGTTCACGTGATACCGAACCAGTATATCTCAGAACGTGTGCATTTTCGTTAAAAATCTGTTCCCATTTTCACCAAAAGGAAACGGGCCCCCAGTGGCTGAAATTCCGGTTTTATTGTATCATAGTGGGTAACAGTTCAGCTCTTAAGGAAAGACAGATATGCGTCAGAATGTGAGCCGGCAAAATAGGCCGGCCCGCGGGCGCGGGGAGGTGTGAGTGATGAGAAAGGGAATTCTTGCGGCGGCATTGACGGCTTCACTGCTTTTTTCGGGGGCGCACCCCGTGATGGCGGAGGCGGGACCGGTGACGTACGGGTCGATTTACGCGGGAGCGTTCTCGGAGGCGGAGGCGCGGCACAGCAGTTACGTAAGCGGCGGGATCACGGATTCCAACTACAGCGGGTACGGCTACGCGCTCGCCGATATCACGGGGGACGGTGTGGCGGAGCTGCTGTTCCGGCAGACTCTGTCGAAGCACGCGTGTGAGATCTGGGCCTACGGATATAACGGCACTTCCAGCTATTACATGGGCAATTTTGAGTGCGACGCGGATTCTGACTGCATGTACGGCTACCGGTCGGGGGTCCTCTACAGGGAGTCCTACAAGGGAAGCGTCAGTCTGTACGCCGCCGAGTGGAACGGAAGCGGCTTTTCCGTGACGCAGTTTTATGACGGGACCTACCCCCGCGAGGAGGAGCCGCCGACCATTCACGAAGCCCCTCTTTCCGGCTGCTATGACGCCTCCCGGCTGCTCGGGCAGATCCCGGAGTTTATCGCGATCGAGAGCGGCTCCGCAGGCTACGCGGCAGCGCCGACTCCCGCAGCCCCGGCCGCGGCGCCGGCGTCGGATCCCCGTGATCTCTCGAATTTTGATTACAGGACGGTGATCACGGACAACTCGAAGGGCGCGCTGGTCTTTGAGACGGGACCGGACAGCGGTGAGTTCATGAACGCCTACCAGTTCTGGAACGGGGACAGGATTTATGTCAACGTGAACTGGCGGGAGAACGGATATGCCATCGCCTACAGCAACGGCACCTACGGCTACGTCGACGCCGACTACGTCAACTGGGGAAGCGGCTCACTGTCCGGCTTCGACGACCGCTTCAACCTCTCCAACTTCGGCTACCGGGCGGTGCAGACGACGGACACGCGGGGTGCGCTGGTGTTTCAGACCGAGCCGAACGGGTCATTTCTCTATGATTATCAGTACTGGAACGGGGACGACGTGTACGTCAACCTCTACTGGCGCTCGGGAAAATACGCCATCGCCTATCAGGACGGCGTCTACGGCTACGTCGATTCGACCTACATCGACTGGGTCGGGCCGACGTCCGACTACGACGGCAGATTCGACCTGTCCAATTACGCCTACCGGCCGGTCATTACTACCGATACGCGGGGCGCGCTGGTGTTCCAGACGGCGCCGAACGGCTCCTTCCTCTACGATTATCAGTACTGGAACGGAGATGATATCTATGTCAACCTGGACTGGCGTGAAGGAAAATACGCCATCGCCTACAGCAACGGCACCTACGGCTACGTCGACGCGACGTATATCAGCTGGTGACGGAGCCGGAGGGCTCAGATGAAGAAACGAATGCTGACACTTGGCATCCTCGCCCACGTCGACGCGGGTAAGACGACGCTGTCCGAGGCCATGCTTTACGAGACCGGAGCAATCCGGTCTATCGGCCGTGTGGATCACGGGGATACGACGCTGGACACCGATGAAATCGAGCGGGACCGGGGAATCACCATCTTCTCGAAGCAGGCCCGGATCGAGATCGGTGGGCCCGGAAGCCGCCCGGACGACGGGCCCGGTGCCGGCGGTAACGCGGGCGGAGGGTTTGGTGCCGGTGGTAACGCGGGCGAAAGACCCGACATCAGCGGCTCTGCGGTCAGAGGGCCCGGCGCGGGCGGAGCGCTGTCCGTGACTCTTTTGGATACGCCCGGGCACGTCGATTTTTCGGCGGAGACGGAGCGGACTCTGCAGGTTCTGGACTGCGCCCTTCTCATCGTGAGCGGGACGGACGGTGTGCAGGGACACACGCGGACGCTCTGGCGCCTGCTTAGGACCTACGGCATTCCGGTGCTCGTCTTCGTAAACAAGATGGATCTCTCCGAGCGGAGCAGGGCGGACCTTACGGAGGAGCTGAACCGGGAGCTGGATCCGGGCTTTGTCGATTTTACGGAAGCCGGTCCGCGGAACGCGGCCTGGCTGGAGGAGCTCGCCATGTGCGACGAGGCGCTCCTTGAGTCCTATACGGAAGAAGGCGCTCTTTCGGACGGAGAAATCCGGTGCGCGATTCAGCGGCGGCATGTATTTCCTGTCTGGTTCGGGTCGGCGCTTAAGGATGAAGGCGTGAAGGAGCTGCTTGCCGGAATTGCTCGGTGGACGTGCGCTTTCGGGGAGGCCGGGGCTGAGGCTGGTTCTGGAGTCGGTGCCGGAGCCGGCGGTGGAGCAGGCGGTGGAGTCGGTGCCGGAGCTGGTGCTGGAGCAGGCAGTGGAGTCGGTACCGGAGCCGGTGTTGGAGCCAGTGCTGGAGCCGGCGGGGAGAAACAGTCCGGGGCTCATGCAGATACGGCGGCATCCGGCATGGCGGGAAATTTTGCCGCCCGGGTCTACAAGGTCGGCCGGGACAGCGCCGGCGCCCGTCTCACTTATCTGAAGGTGCTGTCCGGATCCCTGTCCGTGAAGGAGACGGTCTGCTACAGGTCCGCCGGGGGCACGGAGTATACAGAGAAGACGGATCAGATCCGGCTCTATTCCGGCGACCGCTTCGAGCTTTCGCAGAGGGCGGAGGCGGGAGAGGTGTGCGCCGTGACGGGCCTTTCGGCGACCCGGCCCGGCATGGGCCTCGGTGAGGCGCACGGAGAGACCCAGCCCGTCCTCGTACCCGTCATGACGCGGGGGATGATATTGCCGCCGGATCAGAGCGCGGCCGCATTTTACAGAAAAATCAAGGTTCTCGAGGAGGAGGACCCCGCTCTTCACATCACATGGGACGAGAAGACGCGGGAGATCCGGGCCCAGATCATGGGAAATGTCCAGATCGAGGTCCTGATCCGCATCATCAAAGAGCGCTTCGGGGTGACCGTCGGATTCGGCAGGGAGCGGATTCTCTACCGGGAGACGGTGGCGGGGGCGTCCGTCGGGATCGGGCATTTTGAGCCGCTGCGGCATTACGCGGAGGCGCAGCTGCTCATCACACCCGGCGAGCGGGGCAGCGGCGTCGCCGTGGACTCCGCCTGCAGCGAGGATCTTCTCGCGCTCAACTGGCAGCGGCTGATCACGACGCATCTTCTCGAGCGGGAGCACGCGGGCGTCCTGACAGGTGCACCGCTCACGGATGTGAAGATCACGATTCTTGCCGGGCGCGCGCATCTTAAGCACACGGAGGGCGGCGATTTCCGGCAGGCGACCTACCGCGCGGTGCGGCAGG
>CAYLHR010000072.1:0-10190 GCA_964383335.1 uncultured Lachnospiraceae bacterium | reverse complement strand
GAAGATTTTCCGGGAGTGTGAGGGCATTCCCGAGGAGGAGCCGGCGGAGAAAGAGGGCGGGACGGCGGAGGACGCCGCCGCACCTGAGCAGAAGGCCGCTCCGAAGAAGCGGGAGATCAGCATTCCCCCTGTCTTCGACCCGGCTCCCGCCTCAAGGACCGCATCCGGATCCTATGCGGATGAGGGAGAAGAAGCGGAGGAAGAGGAGGAGAAGACGGATATCGAGAGTCTTCTTAAGGATATTGAGGAAATCGAGGCGGAGTCCCGGGAGGATCAGACGGCGGGAGAGCCGGATGACGGCGGGGCTTACGACGACGGGAGCTTCGACGACGGAGACTACGACGACCGGGACTATGACGAGGCGGATTCCGCCGCGGATGTCGACGAGGCCTTCTGGGATCGGATCAGGCGCGTATGAGTGAGGAGTTTCAGATCGAAGAAGAACTGAAGAAGCTTCCTTCCTCTCCGGGCGTCTATATCATGCACAGCGCCGACGATACGATCATTTACGTCGGCAAGGCGGTCAATCTGAAGAACCGGGTGCGGCAGTATTTTCAAAGCAGCAGGGGCAAATCGCCCAAGGTCGTGAAGATGGTATCCCAGATCGACCGCTTTGAATATATCCTCACGGACTCGGAGCTGGAGGCCCTCGTTCTCGAATCAAACCTCATCAAGGAGCATCGTCCCAGATACAATACGATGCTGAAGGATGACAAGACCTATCCCTATATCCGGATCACCCTGGGCGAGCAGTATCCCAGAATTCTGCTCGCCCGGAGCATGAAGAAGGACAGCTCGAAATACTACGGGCCCTACCCGACGGCCGGGGCGGTCCGGGACATGATTGATCTGACCAGGAAGCTGTTCAGAATCCGGTCCTGCGACAGAAAGCTGCCGGAGATGCAGGGCAGGGAGAGACCGTGTCTTTACTATCACATCGGTCAGTGCGACGCCCCGTGCCAGGGGGCCGTGACGGCTGAGGAATACCGGGAGCATGTGAGAGCGGCGGTGGACTTCCTGAACGGCAATGTCGACGCCGAGGTGAAGCGCCTCCGGGAGCGGATGGAGGCCTGCTCCGCCGACATGCGCTTTGAGGAGGCCGCCGTGTACCGGGATCTTCTTGAGAGCATCCGGATTATCGGCGAGAAGCAGAAGATCACGGCCGGAGACGGGGACGACAGGGATGTGATCGCGGTCGCCGCGGACGCCCTTAAGGAAGGAAATCAGTCCTACGACCGCTTTGAGGCCGTGGCGCAGATCTTTTTTGTGCGGGACGGGAAGCTGATCGGGCGGGAGCATTTCTTTCTCACCGCGGAGGACGCGGAGGATCCGGGGAAGATTCTGCAGGATTTCATTTTTCAGTATTACGGCGGGACGCCCTTTATTCCGAAGGAGCTGATGATCGGCGAGCCGATCCCCGACCTCGATCTCACGGAGAAATGGCTTTCCGGGAAGCGGGGCAGCCGGGTGCACATCCGGGTTCCGCAGAGGGGCCTCAAGGAAAAGCTGGTGGAAATGGCCCGTGAAAACGCGGAGCACGTTCTGACCAGGGACAGGGAGCGCCTGGTCCGCGAGGAGATGCGGACGGCGGGCGCCGTGCGGGAGATCCGGGAGCTGCTCGGAATTCCGCGGGCCGACCGCATGGAGGCATACGATATTTCGAATATCAGCGGCGTGGAGTCCGTCGGCTCCATGATCGTCTATGAGCGGGGAAAGCCGAAAAAGAACGATTACCGCAAGTTCCGGATCCGCACCGTGACCGGACCCAACGATTACGCCTCCATGGAGGAGGTGCTTACGCGCCGGTTTACGAGGGCGAAAGAGCAGTCGGCGGGCTTTACGGTGCTTCCGGATCTGATTCTCATGGACGGCGGAAGGGGCCAGGTCCATATCGCCGAGAAGGTGCTGAAGGACATGGACCTCCCGATCCCGGTCGCCGGCATGGTCAAGGATGATAACCACAGGACGAGAGGCGTCTGGTTCAGGGAGCGCGAGCTCCCCATCGACACGGCATCGGAGGGTTTTCATCTCATAACGAGGATACAGGACGAGGCGCACAGGTTCGCGATCGAGTACCACAGGCTTCTGCGCAGCAAGGGGCAGGTGCGTTCCGTGCTGGATGAGATCGAGGGCATCGGTGAGACGAGAAGGAAGGCCCTTCTCCGCGCCTTCGGATCCCTTGAGGCCATCCGGGACGCCTCGGTCGACGAGCTGGCCGGAGCGCCCTCCATGAACAGGAAGGCGGCGGAGAAGGTGCGCGCCTTTTTCGACGCGATGCGCGAAGACACAGGCGGGGAGGAGAAGCCGTGAAAAATGTTGTCAAACTTCAGAAGCTCGCGGACGAGCTGAATCTGCAGAATCTGACGCCGGAGATCGATATGTCGGGCATCGAGATCACGTCTCCGGAGATCAACCGGCCTGCGCTGCAGCTCACCGGCTACTACGATCATTTTGTCGCGGAGCGCGTGCAGATTATCGGATATGTGGAGTACACCTATATCATTCAGATGGAGCCCGAGGAGAGGGATCGGATTTACGAGCGGTTCATCTCGAGCGGGATTCCCTGCGTGATCTTCACGACGCTCACGGAGCCCTCCCTGGACATGCTGAACATCGCCAGGAAGTACGGCGTTCCGACTCTCGTGACGGAGAAGGCGACGAGCGGCTTCATGGCGGAGATCATCCGCTGGCTCGGCGTGGAGCTCGCGCCGTCCATTTCCGTGCACGGCGTCCTGGTCGACGTCTACGGAGAGGGCGTGCTCATCATGGGCGAGAGCGGGATCGGAAAGAGCGAGGCGGCGCTTGAGCTCGTGAGACGCGGCCACAGGCTCGTGAGCGACGATGTGGTGGTGATCCGCAAGGTGTCGGATGTCACGCTTGTGGGAGAGGCTCCGGACCTCACACGGCATTTTATCGAGCTGCGGGGCATCGGCATCATTGACGTGAAGATGCTGTACGGCGTCGAGCACGTGAAGAACTCCCAGTCCATCGATCTTGTCATCAAGCTGGAGGACTGGAGCCGCGACCGCGACTATGACCGACTGGGTATGGATGAGGAGTACACCGAGTTCCTGGGAAACCGGGTGGTCTGCCACTCACTGCCGATCCGCCCGGGACGGAATCTCGCCGTCATCGTCGAGACCGCCGCCGTGAATCACAGGCAGAAAAAGATGGGATACAATGCGGCACATGAGCTGTACCGCCGCATTCAGGATAACATGTCAGGAAACAAGGAGGAATGACCTATGGCCAGATATTGTTTCGGCATCGATGTGGGAGGCACAACTGTCAAATGCGGACTGTTCACGGCGGACGGCACCCCCGTTGAGAAGTGGGAGATCCCCACGAGGACGGAAAATGCGGGTGAAAATGTGCTGCCCGACATCGCGCAGACCATTCTCCGCGAGATGGAGGAGCGCGGGATCGGAAAAAGCGAGGTGGCCGGGATCGGCATCGGCATTCCCGGGCCGGTGAGGGACGGCGTCGCCTTCGTCGCGGTCAATCTCCACTGGGATGAGACCGATGTGGCCGGAATCCTCGGCGGACTCACCCGTCTTCCCGTCATGGTCGGCAATGACGCCAACGTCGCCGCGCTGGGCGAGCTCTGGAAGGGCGGCGCGGAAGGCAGAAAGAACGCCATCGTCGTTACGCTCGGCACGGGCGTGGGCGGCGGCATTATCGTCGAGGGAAAGCTGATCGAGGGCGCGCACGGCGCAGGAGGCGAGATCGGCCATTTCCCGGTGGACAGGGACATGACGGAGCCCTGCAACTGCGGAAACTGCGGCTGCCTTGAGCAGTTCGCCTCCGCGACCGGCATCACGCGCCTGGCGAGAGAGGAGCTTATGAAGAAGCCGAAGAGCGAAAAGACGGTCCTTGCGGATGACGGAACGCTCTCCTCCAAGGCGGTGTTTGACGCGTACAAGACGGGGGATCCCGCGGCGGTCCGCATTGTGAACCGCTTCGCCGAGTATCTCGGAACGGCCCTCGCCGGAATCGCGGTCGTGTCCGATCCCGAGGTCATCGTCATCGGCGGCGGCGTCTCGAAGGCGGGCGAGCCGCTCGTCGAGGTCGTGACGCGCTACTACAGGGCACACGCCTTCTCCGCCTGCAAGAACACGCCGATTGTTCTGGCCAGGCTGGGAAATGACGCCGGTATGTACGGATCCGCCAGACTGGTCCTCGGCTGAACCGGTCCCTTTTTACAGAAGAATCATTCCCGCCGCGCAGGGTGCGGCTGTCATCAGAAAAAAGGAGGAGCAGTATGACGCAGAAAAATCCGATCGTAACGATTACCATGGCTGACGGGGGCACGATCCGGGCTGAGCTTTATCCGGATATCGCCCCGAATACGGTCAACAACTTCATCTCCCTTGTCAGGAAGGGCTTTTACGACGGCGTGATCTTTCACCGCGTGATCCCGGGCTTCATGATCCAGGGCGGTGATCCCGACGGCAGAGGAACCGGAGGACCCGGCTATCAGATCCGGGGCGAATTCACCTCGAACGGCTTCCAAAACGATCTGAAGCACACACCGGGCGTGCTCTCCATGGCGCGCACCATGATTCCGGATTCCGCGGGCAGCCAGTTTTTCATCATGCACGAGACATCACCGCACCTCGACGGACAGTACGCGGCCTTCGGAAAGGTGATCGAGGGCATGGACGTCGTGAACCGCATCGCCGCGACGCCGACCGGCTTTATGGACCGGCCCGTCACGGAGCAGAAAATGGAGAAGGTCACGGTGGAGACCTTCGGTGCCGAGTATCCGGAGCCCGAGAAAGTATGACGAAAAAAAGTCTGAGCGAATATTCATCGCTCAGACTTTTTTTATCGGAAAACCAGATGCAGGCGTCTGTTTCCGCAGCGAAGTGCAGAAACGTATACTTGAGAAGTTAAAGCGGGACAGGCGTCCGTTTCCGCAGCAAAGAGTAAAAACGTATCTCGACGAGGTTAAGTGAAACATCGAGGAGAGATACGTTTTTACCGAAGCGCCGGAAACACGCACTACCGGTGAAAACACACACTTCCGCCGGAAACACGCACTTCCGGCAGCCGGCCTTTCCCTAGCCGAAGATCTCCCCGAAAAGCCCGTCCCAGAAATCCGCATCGCCCTCCTCGGGCGGGACGACGTCCTCAAAGCTGTCATCCGGCTCCTGAACCCCGTTTTCGTCGAATACCGGCTCGTCGTCTTCCGTGAGCGGCTCCGCGGTCTCCGGCTCCTCGTAGACCGGCTCGGGTTCGGGCTCGGGCTCGGGTTCGCCGCCGCTGCAGAGCACGCAGTCGGTCTGCGGCAGGTGCGCCTGCGACACGAGATCCTCCGACACGAAGCGGCAGGCCCAGGAGGGGCGCTGATTGGAGAGGCCGCAGGTGCGGACATTTGTGACGGTGGCGGGCAGGCGGAATTCCGCGGCCGGCTCATTTTCACAGATCCTTGACATGATCTTCTGCCAGAGGTACTTGTGGTACTTCCGGTAGATTCCCTCGTCCGGCAGCTTCTCGTTGTTGTCGTAGCCGCCCCAGATGCCCAGCGTGTAGTAAGGCGTATAGCCGATGAACCAGACGTCGTTGTAGTCCGAGGTGGTGCCGGTCTTTCCGGCAGCGGCCATTCCGTCCGGAAGCTGCGCCTCCGTCGCGGTGCCCCGCGCGACGACGTCCTGCATGGCGGAGGTGAGGATGGCGGCCGTGTCCCGGCTTATGACCTGCCTGGTCTCGGGCGTGTTGTCAATCACGACGTTGTCGTTCTGATCGAGAATCCTCGTGTAGAAGACCGGCTTTGTGTAGGTTCCCTCGTTGGCGATAGCCGCGTAGGCTGCCGTGAGCTCCAGATTGCTGACGCCCTTCGAGATGCCGCCGAGCGCGAGAGGCTGATAGCTGTCGCGCGCCGGGTCGAGAGTGGTGAAGCCGAACTGAAGAAGGGCCTGATAACCCTTATCGATGCCCAGATCCGTGAGCGTCTTCACGGCGGCGACATTGACCGAGTAGGTGATGGCGTCGCGTATGGTGATCCACCCTCTGTAGGTGTCGGATGAATTGTGGACGTCGTCCCCCGTGACGTACTTGTAGGGCTCGTCATTTACGTAGGAGCCGATCGTGATCTGCCCGTTTTCGAGGGCGGGTGCGTAGGTCGAGAGAATCTTGAAGGTGGAGCCGGGCTGGCGGAAGGCACCGGTCGCCCGGTTCAGTGTGAGGGAGGCGTCCTTCTCCCCGCGGCCGCCCACGACCGCCCTCACGTATCCGGTCTTCTGATCCATGAGGACGAGGCTGCTCTGGGGCTGCGGAGCGAAGGAGGAGCGCTCTGCGACCAGCGTGTCGGTCTCCGCCATGACGGCTTTTTTGTACCGGTCAATCCATCCCTGCGCCTCCTCCTCGGTGTCGAAGAGAAGATCGAAGCCCGCGGCCTCCTCCGCCGGGAGGTGTTCGCGGAAATAGGAGGCCAGCATCTCCTTGCTGTAGTTTTCCAGTTCCCCGTTCTCATGTTTCAGGGTGAGAGCCCAGTCCAGGGAGTACTGGGTTCCCTCCGGGAAATTCTCCGGATTCGCGTACTCCTCGTCGCAGATTTTCTGAAGGGCGGGATCCTGGGTCGTGAAAATGCGCAGACCACCGGAGTAGAGGAGCTGATACGCCTGATTCTCCGTGTAGCCCTTCTGTGTCTGCAGATCCCGGATCACCTGCCTTGTGAGCTCGTCCACAAACCAGGAATACACCGTGTTCTTCGTGGACTCGAGCTTCTGCGCCTCGGCGATCCGCGCGTAGACGTCGTCGGAGAGCGCGACGTCCAGATCCTCCTGCGTGATGTACTCCTGCTCGAGCATCTTTTTGAGGACGCGCTCCCTGCGGGCCGCATTTTCCTCGGGATGGGTGATCGGGTTGTAGCGGCTGGGGTTATTGGTTATGCCCGCAAGGACCGCAGACTCGGAGAGCGTCAGCTCCCAGACGTCCTTGCCGAAATATTTCCGCGCGGCCGCCTCGACCCCGTAGGTGCCGGCGCCGAGGTTGATCGTGTTCAGGTAGTACTCGAGAATCAGATTTTTGTCGTCCAGCTTCTTCTCGAGCGCCAGGGCCATGGACTGCTCCTGCACCTTGCGCCGCACCCGGTCGAGCAGGGTTTTCTCCTGCGTCCATGTCGTAAAGACGTTGTTCTTCAGCAGCTGCTGGGTGATGGTGCTCGCGCCCTCCGAGAAGCGGAAGCGGCTGCGGATTCCGACGAAAAGGGCGCGGAGGATGCCGCGCGGGTCGACGCCGTGGTGCTGATAGAAGCGCTCGTCCTCAATCGCGACGATGGCGTGCTGGAGCGAGACCGGCACATTTTCGAGGGAGACCGCCGTGCGGTTGGAATCGGAGGAGGTGAGCTTCTGCAGCTGATTGCCGTCCGAATCGTAGATAAATGTGGCAAAGCCGCTCGGCGCGATATTGATCTCGTCGAGTCCGGGCGCGCCGGATACGATCCCCTCGATCATGCCGCGCGCGAGCGAAAAGCCGATGAAGGCGCAGGCGATCACAAGGAGAAGCGCGAGGTGCGCAGCCGTGACCCCGATGTGGCGGAGCAGGGGTCCCCTCATCGAGGCCTGCTCGTCTTTTTTCTTTTCGATTCCGAGAAATGAATAATCCATGCGGTCATTATAGCAAATCACCGCAGACTTTGAAAGGCGGCGCGGGTTCTGCTACAATGGGACTTAAAAAAACAGCGGTTTTGCACAAGGGGCAGGAGAAGAGAGCATGAATTACAGGACATTCGCGGGGAAGGGCACCTCGGAGGTGATCGAGAAGAAGTCGAGATTTCTCGGCGAGGCGGTGCGCGTCTCATCGCTCGCCGAAGCGGAGGACTATATCGCGGCCGTGCGCAGACGGCACTATGACGCGCGCCACCACTGCTTCGCCTTCGTCGTGGGGGAGCCCGGGACGCCGGATGAGATCCTGCGGTCGGGGGATGACGGAGAGCCCTCCGGCACGGCGGGAAAGCCCATGCTGGAGATCCTGACCGGGAGGGACCTTCACAACGTCCTCATCGTGGTGACGCGGTATTTCGGGGGCACCCTCCTCGGAACGGGCGGTCTTCTCCGCGCCTATTCCGCGGCCGCGCGGGAGGCGGCGGATGCGGCCGGAGCCGTCTGCGTAAGAGAGGGGGCGCTGATCCGCTTTTCCTGCTCGTACAATCAGCTGGGCCGGTTCCAGCACTTCTTTTCGGAGGAGGGATTCCGGATCGCCGGCACGGAATACGGCGGAGACGTGACGATGAGTGTGGTGGTTCCGGCCGCGGAAGCGGACCGGGTGATGAGGCAGATCGCGGATCTGACGGGCGGCGCTTCTGAGGGCGTCCTCGCCGGGACGGAGATGTATGAGGAGCTTTGAGAGATGAGCAGCATGAATCCATTCCGCGCCGCGTCCGGGGACAGGGAACTCCTCTTCCGCTCGCGGATACCCGGCTGCGGCCTCGTTCAGGTCGAGCGGCGCATTTTCCGCGGGGAGCCCGTCCGGGTCCTTGCGGTAAACGGAGCCGTCCAGTCCGCCGTCTTTGAGAATCCGCGGCGGAGGGGCTCCCTGCTCTTCCGGTATATGAAGGGATTTGACTGGATCCCCCTGCTGCTCCCGGAAAGCAGGAATACCTTTCTCATCGGGGGAGGGGGCTTCGTCTACCCCATGCACTACTGCGCCGCCCGCCCCGGGTGCAGGATGGAGGCCGCCGAGCTCTTCCCGGAGATGACGGAGCTGGCCCGCCGCTTTTTTTACTTTGACGAGAGGGAGTATCCCAACCTCACCGTGAGAACCGGGGACGGACTCCGCATCCTTCGTGAGAGCAGTTCGCTTTACGACGCGATTATCAACGACGCCTTTACGGGACACGCGCCAAGCGGCGCGCTGACGGGGGAGGAGGCAATAAGAGTGATCCACTCGCGCCTCGCGCCCGGCGGCATCTACTGCGTCAATCTGGCGACGGCGCTGCGGGGCCCCTTCTATCTGCGCACCGGCCGTATGCTGCAGATCCTCAGAAAATATTTCCGCTATACGCTGCTTCTTCCCATGTATGAGAACAGGAACGCGTACGAGCCGCAGAACTGCCTGCTCTTCGCGTCGGAGAGAGAATTCCGCTGGTTCAGCCTTGAGTTGGGGGAAAACTGATGGTATAATACACAGGTTCATAGAACACGGAGCGTTATCGAAGCGGTCATAACGAGGCGGTCTTGAAAACCGTTTGTCCGCAAGGACACGGGGGTTCGAATCCCTCACGCTCCGCGACCGAAAAGCCCTGCAGGATCAAGATTGCCTTGACTGTACAGGGCTTTTGCTTTGGAATCCCGCCGCTTTGGGGCCGGCCGCGCGCCGCGTCCGGGGGGCGGAGATAGGGTAAGGCCTGTGCCATGGAAAAAAAGATTTTGATAACAGAAGGAGCGGAGGAGACCTTCCGCTTCGCCAAGGAGATGGGAAGGGACGCGAAGCCCGGTACGGTGATTGCCTTAACCGGGGACCTGGGTGCCGGAAAGACGGTGTTCGCCCGGGGATTCGCCAGTGGGCTCGGCATCGATGAGCCCGTCACGAGCCCGACGTTTACGATCCTTCATATCTATGAGGGCGGCCGGCTTCCGCTGGCCCATTTTGATGTGTACAGGATCGAAGAGCCGGAGGAAATGGACGAGATCGGCTATGAGGACTGGTTCTTCGGAGACGGCGCTGCCCTCGTGGAGTGGGCGGACCTCATCCGCGAACTGATGCCTCCTGAGACCGTGTGGATCAGGATCAGCAGGCGCCCGGATCTCGGAGATGACACAAGGGAGATTGAGCTTTCATGAAACTGATCGCACTGGATTCATCCGGTCTTGTCGCGAGCGTCGCCGTCATGGACGGCGGGAGAGTGATCGCGGAGTACACGACGGACTACAAAAAGACGCACAGCCAGACCCTTCTGCCCATGCTGGACGCGGTATCCGGGATGACGGATCTCGATCTGTCGGAGATCGACGCGGTGGCCGTGGCGGCGGGGCCCGGCTCATTTACGGGACTCCGCATCGGGTCGGCGACGGCCAAGGGCCTGGGACTTGCGCTCGGGAAACCGATCGTGGAGGTCTCGACTCTGGCTGGCCTCGCCTTCAATCTGCCCTTCGCGGAGGGGCTGGTCTGCCCCATCATGGACGCGAGGCGCTCGCAGGTCTACAGCGGCATCTACCGCTGTGAGAACGGGAGGCCGGTGCCCGTGC
>CAYLHR010000071.1:0-10431 GCA_964383335.1 uncultured Lachnospiraceae bacterium | reverse complement strand
ATTCTTGTAGTTCATGAGCCGGCCGACATAGAGGAGCAGGGGGACGTCGTCCGGCAGGTCGAAGCCGGCCGTGGCCTCCCGCACCTTTTCATCGCTCACGCGTCCCTTCTCGAAATCCACCCCGTTGTTCATGACGTGCCAGCTGCCGGTGAACCCGAGCTCCGTGAGGCTCTCCCCCGCGCCCCGGCTCACGACCCAGACGTCGTCGCAGGCCTCGATGTTCGAGATCATCGCGCGGATGCCCTCCTCCGCGAGCAGCTCGCTTTTTACCGCGCGCCTGATGTCGATATCATATTTGGTGTGGTAGGTGAAGATCACAGGCGCGTCCGTCTCCTCCCTGAGAAGCCGTGCGATTACCGTGGAGGACGCAGGGCAGTGGGTGTGGATGATATCAGGCTGAAAATGGGCCATTTCCGAGACCGCCTTCTCCCTAAACGGATTGCCCGCGCGGTAGCCGTTCGTGACGGAAGCGGTGTTGAAACTGCTGTAGGGCACGACCGGGTAGGGATAGGCCGAGTAGTCGGTATCCGGGTATCGCGGCGTGCCGACCAGAACCTCCGCTCCGCAGCCGCGCTGCAGATAGTTGGCGTAGTTCATGACAACGTTGACGACGCCGTCTATGACGGGCGGGAAGGAATCGTTGAGAAGACAGACTTTCATGGGTACCTCACCTGGCGAACCGGGAAACGACCGGTCTAAATGATCTTAGTTTGAGAAGTGCAATGAATTCCTTCCGATATTTTAACATATACGGGAGGAGAATGCCGTATTCTGTTCGAGAGGCAGGAAAATATTCCATACTGACCGCAATCGTACAGTGCATGTAAGACAAAACAGCCGGCGGACGGGCGCAAGCTCCGTCCGCCGGTTTCAGTATGGAGCGCCGGTTGACTTGAGGTAAGCCTGAGGTCTATAGTGAAGAAGATTCCGCGGCAGTTTTTCTGTCTCAGTGCGGAACCGGCAGACTTTTTCAAAGGAGAGGCGCATCGCGATGAAGAAGCAGTTCGATTTCCGGCGCATGTCATTCTATCAGATCTGGATCCGCAGCTTCGCCGACGGAAACGGGGACGGCATCGGAGATCTGAAGGGGGTGTATGAAAGGCTGGAGTATATCCGGGATCTGGGCGTGGACGGGATCTGGTTCAGCCCCATCTACCCGTCGCCGAACGCGGATTACGGATACGATATTTCCGATTACAAAAATATTCATCCGGACTACGGCACGCTGGAGGATTTCCGGAAGGTGCTGGACCGGGCGCATGAGCTGGGCCTTAAGGTGCTCATGGATCTCGTCATCAACCACACCTCGGATGAGCATCCCTGGTTTATCGAAAGCTGCAGAGGAAGAGACAATCCTTACAGCGATTACTATATCTGGCGGGATCCCAGGTGGAAGGGGGAGGAGAAGCTGCCGCCCAACAACTGGTACAGCCAGTTCGAGGGGCTGGCCTGGGAATACTGTGAAACGCGGGGGCAGTACTATCTGCACGTCTTCGCGAAAAAGCAGCCCGACCTCAACATGGACAATCCAGCGGTGCGGGAGGAGGTCAAAGACATCATGCGCTTCTGGCTCGACATGGGCGTCGACGGCTTCCGGGAGGACGTGATCACCTACATCTCGAAGCACGAGAAGCTCCCGGACGGCATCCCCTTCCTTCCCGCCATCAACGGCCTGCCCTATTACAACGAGGGCCCCAACCTGCTCGGGTATCTCCGGGAATTCCGGGAGGTGGCGCAGGAGTACGGCGCCGTCCAGATCGGGGAGTCCCCCTTCACAGGGGTGAAGACCGCCCTCCGCTATGTGTCCGGAAAGGACCGCGTCCTCGACATGATGATCGGCTTCGACCACATGGCGGCGGACTGCGTGATGACGGAATATGTTCATCACCCCTTCCTGCTTCGGAAGCTGAAGCGGGCTTTTTCGAGGTGGCAGTACGGCCTTCTGGGAAAGGGATGGAACGCCCTCTATCTCGAGAATCACGATCATCCGCGCGTGATCAGCCGTTACGGGTCGGAAAAACATTGGAAGAGCTCCGGGAAAATGCTGGCGGCGGCCTTTCTGTTCCAGCGGGGCACGCCCTTCATCTATCAGGGGCAGGAGCTGGGCATGACCAATATCCGGCTGGACAGCATCGAAAAGTACAACGACGTCGCGTCCGTAAACGCGTATCACACCTTTTTTACACACGAATCAAAGGAGAAGCGCCTGCGCCGGATTCATCTGGCCAGCCGCGACAGCGCCCGCACGCCTGTGCAGTGGACCGGGGGAAGGAACGCCGGCTTTTCGGAGGCAGAGCCCTGGTTTTACGTGAATCCGAATTACCGCAGTGTCAACGCGGAGGCGGAGGAGGCCGATCCCGACAGCATTCTTCATTTCTATAAAAAATGCCTCCGCCTTCGAAAGGCAGAGGAAGTGTTCATCCGGGGGGATTACCGGGAGTATGACCGGGCGAGCCGCCGCATCTATATGTACGCGAGGCGGTACCGGGGAGAGAGGGCGCTCGTGATCTGCTCATTTTATAATAAGGCCCTGAAGCTGAGCTTTCCCCGCGGCTATGAGGCGGACGAAGCGGAGCTTCTGCTCACCAGTGAGCGCATGGGCGGAAGCAGAGAGCGCCTGCTCCCTTACGAGGCGCAGGTGTGGAAGTGGACTTAAGGGTTTGGCGTTCCGCGCGGCGCTAAGAGGAGGCGGTCCCTGTTTTCCGGATCTGGGCTAAATTGTAAAAAAGGACGCCGCCGATCACGATGAAGGCGCCTGCGAGGGACAGGCGGCCCAGCATTTCCCCGTAGAAAACCGCGACAAGGATCGGATTCAGGATCGGCTCAAGCGCATTAATGACAGAGGCCGTGACGGGATCCGTATTCGCCGTTCCGTAAGAAAAGAAGATGTAGGAGATCCCGATCTGAAAGAGTCCGAGCAGCAGCACGGGGACGACGGCCGCGGCGCGGAAATCCGTCTCCCGGATCAGCAGCGGGGAGAGAACGATGCCGGTAATCAGCTGGCCGATGAACATGGAGGACAGCGCGTCTCCGTTCTCAAATGTATTCATCATGAACATTCCGGCAAAAAACAGACCACCACAAAGCGCACAGAGATCTCCTGCCATGTGTCCGACAGAGAGGCTGTCGATAAAAAAGCAGATGATGCCCGCAAGAACGATGCCTATGGCCGACAGCTCCAGCCGCCCCGGCTTTTTCCGGAAAAATAAATACATCAGAATCACAACCCACACCGGGGCGGTATACTGAAGCACAACGGTATTGCCGGCCGTCGTCAGTTTGTTTGCCACGGAATACATCGTTGTCGCGCTGATAATACAGACCGCTCCGGCCGCGATGGTTTTGTTGAGCCGCACTTTATGATGAGTCAGGAGCAGATATGTGCCGATCACAGCGCACGCAATCAGATTTCTGACCCCGTTTACGGCCAGGGGATTCCAGCGGGACAGCTTCATAAGGAGGCCTCCCGTAGAGAACAGAAACGCGGCGGCGAGCATGGACAGTGATCCCAGGGTTCGATTTGACATGTTTTCCTTTCTTTCCGTAAGCCACGTGATTTCGTCAAGGAATTATAACATGTTTTCATACGGACCGGGTTGATCAATTTGCCGTTTGTCACTCAATCCGCACCGCCCCCATCAGCGCGATGAGCTTCACGATGATTCCCGGAGGGAGTATAAAGAGCATGATGTCCGGCAGCCCGAAGTATCCCTGCGGATACCAGTCCGAGCAGAAGAACACAAAGTAGAGACTGATGAGAAACATGGCTCCGTTCAGGACCAGCATGAGGACCGCGAGGATCCTCATTTTTTTTGCGGTGCATTCCGTGAAATGCCACGCGGCCGCGGCGTAGTTCGTTTCCAGAAAGATGAGAAGGAGCGCAAGGAACGCCATGATGCCGTCTTCCGCAGTAAAAAAGTTCCTGTTTGAGCTGAAAAACCGGAATTCCTGAAACAGGATGATGATTGTGAGAACTGACCCCGCGGACATGAGGGCGGAGGCGAGATGCAGCGGGATGTTTCTGCGCTTTTTCTGATTCATGGCGGCTCCTTTTCTTTCCGGATCTGTTATGTTTCTTATGGTCTGATTTTAGCAGAGGCGGGCTGCACATTTGTGGCGGACCCTCCGGGCGTCCCTTACATACGGTATCATACATAGAAACAGTTTCCCTCCGGCGTATATGAAGCCGGAGGGAAGCTGTTTTTAATATTTCTTCAGATCGCTTTCTTTCGGCACCATGATGATATAGGTGCCGTTTCTGCAGGCTTTGAGGAGCCGCTTCATGTATTTTTCCCGCACCCCGATGCAGCCGGCTGTGTACCAGTGGTCGGTGCTCCTGCAGTGGAGGAAGATCGCTGATCCCTTTCCGCGGACAGTGGGGTTCCGGTTGAAGCCGATGGCCATCGCGTACTTGTACTGGTAGTAGTCGATCAGGTGCTCGCCGCTGATGCGGTAGGGACTCTCCACCCAGGTGTTGTAGGAGCCGGGTTCGCCGGACCAGTAGGAGTTTTCCGTGATCTGCTTCCAGTTCATATCCGTATCCGCGTCATCGGCCGTCCCGAAGGCGTGGAGGATCGGAAATGAACCGACCGGCGTCGTCTTATCCCCTTCGTGCCGGTTGGCGGAGAAGCCGTTCTTCCCGTATCCGCAGTAGGCGCGGAAGGCCCTTTTCCAGGATCCGTCGGCCGTCTTCTGCCAGAGGGAGAGGTCGTGATCGACGACTACGATGATCTGCTTTGTCTTTGAAGCCGTGTCGGTCGCCGGCAGATCCCGCGCGATCAGGCGGCGGAGCATCTCAGCCCGGTCGCTCTTTGAGATGGATTTTTTTGCCCGGAAATCCTTCGGGAAGTCATATTTTACAAAGTATTTGAGGACGCGTGTGTCCCTGTATCCGTATTTTTTCAATAGCTCCGGTCTCTTCTTAATATAGTAGCTGTAATCGTAGACAGGGGAGTAATCCACTCCCTTAAGGACAGTCACGGGATCTTTCATCCTTTTGATCCCGACCGCGGTTCCCTTTCGTTTCGCGCTTTTGTATCCCCTGTTCTGGTAATGCAGATAGTATTTGGAGAGGTCGTTTTTGTATTTGATTCTCAGGTCCTGATTTCCGTATATATAGGACTTCACGTCAAAAGACGCGCTGCCGCGCCGGCCCTTCTTCATGCCGTAACGCACAAAGTTTCTGAGCAGTTTTTTCGCATCCGTCCCGCAGCGTTTTTTCACGGCCGGATAATGCGCCGCGTAGTAGGACGGACTGAAGACGCGGGAGTAATCCTGTCCTTTGTAGACATAAGTCCGGCCGGAAGCCGTCTCTCCGTCCGGGATATCCGGGATCGCTTCACGGGCCAGGGCGAGAACCGGCTCGGAGACGGCGGCGGATAAACCGGCCGTGAGCAGAAGAACTGTGAGTGCTGAGATAAGTATTCTCTTAAACATAGTGATGTACCGCATCGTATATACGCGTGACTCTGTCCGGATGGTCTGTTTCCGTTTGCAGGTATCATTATAGCAGATTCCGCCGCTCCGGGTGTATACTGAACATAAGAAACAGGTCCTTTATCTGCGCATTCTGTCGGAAAGGAGAATCCTATGTCTGTCCTGGCAGCGTTTATGGTTCCTCATCCGCCGATGATCGTTCCGGAAAGAGGGAGAGGAAGCGAGGCGGTGATTGAAGAGACGGCGGCGGCCTATGACCGTGCCGCGAGGGAGATCGCGGCACTCGCCCCGGACACGATCATTATCACAAGTCCTCACGCGGTGATGTACGCGGACTATTTTCATATCTCGCCCGGCAGGACCGCCCGGGGTTCATTTTCAAAATTCCGCGCCCCGCAGGTTCGGTTCTCCGAGGCGTATGACGAGGAGCTGGTGGATGAAATCAGCGCGCTCGCCGCGCTCCGGGAATTCCCGGCCGGCGTGATGGGGGAGCGGGAGAAACAGCTCGACCACGGGACCATGGTGCCCCTCTGGTTCGTGCGGAAGCATTACAAGGGCGGGAAGATCGTGCGGATCGGTCTCTCCGGCCTGCCGCTTACCGCCCACTACGAGCTGGGACAGATGATCGCGGAGGCCGCGGACCGCCTGGACCGCCGCGCCGTCTTCATCGCAAGCGGGGATCTGTCGCACAAGCTGCAGGAGAGCGGGCCCTACGGCTTCGCGCCCGAGGGGCCGCAGTACGACGCCCGTATCATGGACGTGTGCGGGAGGGGTGCCTTCGGTGAGCTTTTCGATTTCGATGAGACCTTCTGCGACAGGGCGGCCGAGTGCGGCCACCGGTCATTTGTCATCATGGCCGGCGCCCTGGACGGCTTCGCGGTCCGGGCGGAGGCACTGTCACACCAGGACGTGACCGGGGTTGGCTACGGCGTCTGCACCTTCTATCCGGAGGGACCCGATGAGGAGCGGCATTTTCTTGAGAAATATCTTAAGAGGGAAGAGGAGGAAATCAGCCGGAAAAGAGCCCGGTCCGACGCCTATGTGAAGCTGGCGGAAGCGGCTGTGGAGCACTATGTGCGGACCGGGAAGGCTCTGCCTCTTCCGGAGGGACTGCCGGAGGAGATGCTGGCCCGGCGCGCGGGGACCTTCGTATCCATCCATGAGCATGGACGCCTGCGGGGCTGCATCGGGACCATTCTTCCGACGCAGGAGAGCATCGCGCGGGAGATCATTCAGAACGCGGTCAGCGCCTCATCCCGCGACCCGCGGTTTGACCCGGTCCGGCCGGAGGAACTGAAGCGGCTTGAGATCAGCGTGGATGTGCTCGGGGAGCCGGAGCCGGTATCCGGTCCGTCGGAGCTGGATGTCAGACGCTACGGGGTGATCGTGAGCCGGGGCAGAAGACGGGGCCTTCTGCTTCCCGATCTGGAGGGCGTGGACACGGTGGAGCAGCAGATCGACATCGCGCGGCAGAAGGGCGGCATCCGGGAGGGCGAGGCGTACTCCCTGGAGCGGTTTGAGGTGATCCGGCACAGGTGAGGAAAGGAGACCCGTATGGCAGTCTGTGATGTTTGCTTCAGACACTGTGAGATTGAGGAGGGCGGACTCGGGTTCTGCGGGGCGCGCACCTGCGCGGGCGGAGCGGTGACCGCGGCAAACTACGGGAAGGTGACGTCCCTCGCGCTGGATCCGATTGAGAAGAAGCCGCTCGCCCGCTTCTTTCCGGGCAGTCTCATCCTGTCCGCCGGCAGCTATGGCTGTAATCTCCGGTGTCCCTTCTGTCAGAACCATGAAATATCGTGGTCTCAAAAGGCCATGACCTTCGCGGAGCGGGCGGAGGAGATTTCCCCGGAGGAGCTTGCCGGGACGGCCGCGTATTACCGCAGCAGGGGCAATATCGGCGCCGCCTTCACCTACAACGAGCCCCTGGTCGGGTACGAATATGTGCGCGACGCCGCGAAGCTGATCCGGGAGAAGGGAATGAAAAATGTCCTCGTGACGAACGGAACGGCGTCACTCCGCGTGCTGCGGGAGCTTTCTCCCTTCATTGACGCGATGAATATCGATTTGAAGGGCTTCACGGACCGCTATTACAGGGAGGTACTGAAGGGAAGCCTGGAGATGGTGAAGGATTTCATCCGGCAGGCTGTGCGGATCTGTCACGTCGAGCTGACCGTCCTCATTGTGCCCGGGGAGAATGACTCGGAGGAGGAGATGCGGCGCATGAGCCGGTGGATCGCCGGTCTGCCGGATGTCCGCGGCGGGAGGGACGGATCGGACATCCCGCTTCATATATCCCGCTTCTTCCCGCGCTTTCACATGACGGACAGGCCGGCGACGGACGTCTCCGCCGTATATCACCTGGCGGACATTGCCCGGGAGCAGCTGAAGTATGTCTACACGGGGAACTGCTGACGTCTGAAGAGGAGGCGCTACGCCATGAAAGAAACTTCCGTCTCCCTGTCCGTCCGGATGAGGGACGGAAGTTTTGACGCTTCCACACATCTTCTGTAGTCCTCGGGAGTATCCACATCCAGCCGGACGCCCGCGTCATCTACGGGCACGTCGATCATACGGACGCCGCAGCTTTTCCAGAATTCCCGCAGTCCTCGGAATCGCTTGACGCCTACATGGTAAGTGAAAACTGCAGAAAATTCCAGGAGGCAAGAAATCAGTACCTGGTCAGCGGATCGATGTCCGCGCAGGTCTACGACGCGGAGCTGAGGAAGGAGTATATTTACTGATTCTTCATGCGGATTCCTGTGCGGGAGATCATTTACGGCGTGGACGTGAAGCAATGTGAGTTTACGGCGGGGATCCGGAGCAATGTGAGCAGACGAAGAGCGGGGGAACTGACACGCGTATGTCAGATCTCCCGCTTTTTCAGTCTGTCCGGCCGCCCGGTTAAGGCGGTGCTCTTCATCTGTCCGGTTTGTCATCAGGCGGTGCTCTTCATCCGTCCGGTTTCTCATCAGGCGGCACGCTTCATCTGTGCGACCTGCTCAAGTCTCTTCTGCTGCTTTTTGAGTTCCTTTTTCGCGCTGATGTCAGCCGCCTTCATGATGAACCAGATGCCGAAGGGGACGACGGCGATCGCGGCGAACGCGCCTTCGGAGATGACAAGCATAATTCCGAGATAGACGAGGCCGTAACCGAGAATGCTGACGAGGGAGGCGAGGAATGAATTCGTGTAAAATCTGAAGAACATCATGGTATGTATTCCTTTCTTTTCTTTAATCTTTGCCGGTCCCTGCTCATCTTTACCGAGGATGACCGGCGGCGTTTGTTTTGTTCTTTATGATGACATCTTATCAGGCGGAAAATGCAGATTTGTTTTCGGCTTTTCTCTGCATAAACCGGCCCATTTCAGCGGAATTTTGTGGTATTCTAAAAGGGTGATGCAGGGACGCGGATCCCGCCTGTTTCCCTTTGTGTGATCTGGAGGTGGAGGCATCTATGGAGAAGCGAAAAAGAGCGATTAAGATGAAAAACGGACCGGTGCGCGCGCTCGCATGGATCCTTGCGGCCGCGCTGCTCACATGCGGCGCGGGCGCGGCGTATCCCGCGAGATCCGTACAGGCGGCGGAGGATTTTTCACCGCTCGTATCGGACGGGGCGGCGGAGCCGCAGAAGCCGTACACGGTGATGATCTACGTGATCGGCTCGACCCTTGAGGAGTCCCCGACGGGAAAGTGCGCGTCGAGAATGATCGCGACGGAGCTTCTTCCCGCGGGCATCGACCCGGCCGTGTCCAACGTGCTGGTCTACGCGGGCGGATCACGCCTCTGGTGGAACGGACTCAGCTGCGCGGAAAGCTCGCTCCTTAAGGTGGAGGGCGATTCGGCCCGGATTGTCACCATGACGGAGAGCGCCTCCAATATGGGCAATCCGGAATCGCTGGCCGATTTCGTGAATTATTCGGTGGATCATTATCCGGCGGAGGACTACGCCCTGATTCTCTGGGATCACGGCGGCGGATCCATTATGGGATACGGACAGGATACGCGGTTTGAGGGAAAAGGCCTCTCGCTTGCGGAGCTCACGGCGGCGCTTTCGGCCACGCCTTTCGGAGGCGGGAAGAAGCTGGGCTTACTCGGTTTTGACGCGTGTCTTATGTCGACGATTGAGACGGCGGCCATGCTTGAGCCCTTCGCGGAGCGGCTTGTCGCCTCAGAGGAGTCCGAGTGGGATCCGACCTGGGATTTCTCTCTTTTTGGTGAGCTCCGGAAGGGGAAGGATCTTGCCTCACTCGGTGAGGCCGTGGTCAGCCGGTATGAGGAGACCTTTGCGGATCTGAACGCGCAGCAGACGGGTCAGTTTCTGACGGCGACGCTGGCGGAGATGGATCTTTCGAAAACCGGGGATGTGCGGGACGCGCTCGACGCGCTGTCCGTCAGACTGGCCTCTGACCTCGCCGCCGGAAAATACGGGGAAATCGAGAGACTGCTCGATCAGGTGAGGGAGATCGACGACGCCTCTGCCGGGACGTCTGAGAGCTGGGATCTCCTGGATCTGCAGCATTTTGCAGAGGTTTTTTCCGGAATGTATCCGTCAGAGGGACAGGCGCTTGTGAGCGCAGTGGACGCGATGGTTCTGCACAGCACGTCCAATGTGGAACATGATAACGGCGTCTCCGTGCTTCTGCCGCGGCACTCCGCCTACGCCTCGCAGATGACGGAAATCATGAATAACGGAGTCAGTATCTCCGACACGTACAGCGGCTTTCTCACCATGAGGCAGACCATAGCCGATACCGGGGACGTCGATTACTGGAAGACTCACGAGCCCCCGATTTCTGTGGACGTGACGCCGGAACCGACGGAGGAACCGACGCCGGAGCCGACGGAGGAGCCGACACCTGAGCCGACGGAGGAGCCGACGCCCGAGCCGACGGAGAAGCCGACGCCTGAACCGACGGAGGAGCCGACGCCTGAACCGACGGAGACCCACGCCGCCCCAAAACAGGTAGCCGATATTTTCAGCCTGCATGGTTTC
>CAYLHR010000070.1:0-10489 GCA_964383335.1 uncultured Lachnospiraceae bacterium | reverse complement strand
GGCGAGGAACGAGCCCGGCACGTAGACGACGCCCGTGCGTCCCGTCGCGAAATGCTGCTTCGCGACGCGGTTGCCGTCGACCGTGATGTCGAGCGTGCCGCCCGCGCCGGTCGGCACGGGCGTGAGGAACAGGTCCTGCGGCAGGCGGCAGAAAAATGAAACGGAGGCGGTACATATGCTCTATATCGGCGTAGATCTCGGCACCTCGGCGGTGAAGCTCCTTCTGATGGACGAGAAGGGCGGCATCCGCAACATTGTGACAAAGGAATATGAGCTGTATTTCCCGCATCCCGGCTGGTCGGAGCAGAATCCGGAGGACTGGATCGAGGCGGTGACAGAGGGAATCAGGGAGCTGACTGCGGGCTTCGACGTCTCGCAGGTCGCGGGCATCGGCGCCGGCGGACAGATGCACGGACTCGTCGCGCTCGACGCGGAGGACCGGGTGATCCGTCCCGCCATTTTGTGGAATGACGGCAGGACGCAGGCGGAGACCGAATATCTCAACAATGAAATCGGGACGGACCGCCTGTCCGCTTACACGGGAAATGTCGCTTTCGCCGGTTTCACCGCACCGAAGATCCTCTGGATGAAGAAAAATGAGCCGGATCTCTTCGCCCGCATCGCTAAGATCATGCTGCCGAAGGATTATGTCAACTATGTGCTGACCGGCGTCCACTGCACGGATTACTCCGACGCCTCCGGCATGCTTCTTCTGGATGTGAAAAACCGCTGCTGGTCGAAGGAGATGCTGGAAATCTGCGGGATCACGGAGGACGTGATGCCAAAGCTCTTCGAGAGCTGGGAGGTGGTCGGCACACTTCTTCCCGAGATGGCGGAGAAGCTGGGACTTCCCGCGTCCGTCAGGGTGGCGGCCGGAGCCGGGGACAACGCGGCGGCCGCTGTCGGAACCGGCGTGGTCGGAGACGGAGGATGCAACATCTCGCTTGGCACGAGCGGAACGATTTTCATCTCCTCGAAGGAGTTCGGGGTCGACGAGAACAACTCCCTTCACGCCTTCGCGCACGCGGACGGCGGCTGGCATCTCATGGGCTGCATGCTCTCCGCGGCATCCTGCAACAAGTGGTGGATGGATGAGATCATCCGCACGGAGGATTATCCCGCGGAGCAGGCGGGCATCACGGACGATATGCTGGGCAGGAGCCACGTCTATTACCTGCCCTATCTGATGGGAGAGAGGGCCGTGCACAATAATCCGCTCGCAAGATCCTGCTTTATCGGCATGACGATGGACTCCACGAGGGAGGATATGACCCAGGCGGTTCTCGAGGGCGTCGCCTTCGCGGTCCGCGATTCTTTTGAGGCGGCGAAGGCCCTCGGCATCGAGATAAAGAGCAGCTTTATCTGCGGCGGCGGCGCGAAGAGCCCGCTCTGGAAAAAGATCGTCGCGAATGTGCTGAATATCGAACTCACCATCCCCGAGACCGAGCAGGGCCCGGGCTACGGCGGGGCGATTCTGGCGGCCGTCGGCTGCGGCGAGTACGCCTCCGTGGAGGAGGCCTGCGGGAAGCTGGTTCAGGTGACGGATACCGTGAAGCCGGATCCGGAAATCGCCGCCCGCTACGAGGAGAAGTATCAGACCTTTACAAAGCTCTATCCGGCGCTTGAAGCCGTGTTCCCGGAACTGTGATTCACGTCCCGTATGCAATGATGTAAGTACCCAAATGTATCAAATCATAAAGGAGGAGCAACATGAATAACACCCCTAAGATGAAGATCGGTATCGTCGGCGTCAGCCGTGACTGCTTCCCGGCCTCCCTCACCGAGTCGAGAAGAGCGGCGCTCGCGAAAGCCTACGCGGCAAAATATGACGCGGATGACATCTATGAGTGTCCCGTTACGATCATCGAGAGCGAGATCGATATGGTGAATGCGCTCGCCGATATAAAAGAAGCCGGCTGCAACGCCCTCTGTGTTTTTCTCGGCAACTTCGGCCCGGAGATCTCCGAGACGCTCCTGGCCAAGCATTTTGAGGGACCGAAGATGTTCGTCGCGGCGGCGGAGGAGAACAATGCGGTTCTCTGCTCCGACCGCGGAGACGCCTACTGCGGCATGCTGAACGCGAGCTATAACCTGCAGCTCCGGAACGTAAAGGCCTACATTCCCGAGTATCCGGTCGGTGACGCGGAGGAGTGCGCGGACATGATCCACGACTTCATTCCGATCGCGAAGGCCGTCTACGCGCTGCAGCACCTGAAGATCATTTCCTTCGGCCCGAGACCGATGAACTTCCTCGCCTGCAACGCGCCGATCAAGCAGCTCTACAACCTCGGCGTCGAGATCGAGGAGAATTCCGAGCTGGATCTCTATGAGTCCTTCCTGCATCACGAGGGAGACGAGAGAATCCCCGAAGTCGTGAAGTCCATGGAAGAGGATCTGGGCGCCGGAAACAAGAAGCCGGAGATTCTCTCAAAGCTCGCGCAGTATGAGATCACGCTTAAGGACTGGGTCGAGGGACATAAGGGATACAGAGAGTACGTCGCGCTTACGACCAAGTGCTGGCCCGCCTTCCAGACCATGTTCGGCTTCGTTCCCTGCTATGTGAACAGCCGTCTCACGGGTCAGGGTATCCCCGTCTCCTGCGAGGTGGATATCTACGGCACGCTCTCCGAGTTCATCGGAACGGTTGTCTCCGACGATATCGTGACGCTGCTTGACATCAATAACTCTGTCCCCAAGGAAATGTTCGACGGCGAGATCGCGGGCAGGTTCCCCTACACGCACAAGGATACCTTCATGGGATTCCACTGCGGCAACACCTGCACAAAGAAGCTCGCCTTCCATGAGATGAAGTACCAGAAGATCATGGCGAGAAGCCTTCCGATCGAGGTCACGAACGGAACGCTCGAGGGCGACCTCCTTCCGGGCGAGATCACGTTCTACAGACTGCAGAGCACGGCGGACGCGAAGCTCCGCGCCTATATCGCAGAGGGTGAGATCCTTCCGGTCGCGACGCAGTCCTTCGGATCCATCGGTGTGTTCGCGATTCCGGAAATGGGCCGCTTCTACCGCCACGTCCTCATCGAGAAGGGCTTCCCGCATCACGGCGCCGTCGCGTTCGGCAAGTGGGGCAGACAGCTCTTCGAGGTCTTCAAGTATATCGGCGTTCCGGTTGAGGAAATCGGCTACAATCAGCCGGCCGGCGTCCGTTATCCGACCGAGAATCCCTGGGGCTGATCCGGAGCCTCTTTTCAGCGGCGCGAAAGTGTCATGAAAGACAGACAGGGGGGCTTCCGCCTCCCTGTTTTCAGAAAGGATATCATTTATCTGAGGTGACATATTATGAAGATATACAGTATTTATGATCCTGAGTTCGCTGAATACGGAAAAGTGCTGGAGGGCTATGACGTACAGCCCATCCTCGAGGCCCTGAAGGAGAGCACGCCTCTCCCGGAGGGCGTCGTCTATGTTCCCGAGGAGCCGGCGCTTCAGGGACTGAAGGCCTCGGAGGAACTCGCGGTATCGCTTTACGGCGGTCTGCCCGCGCAGTTCGGATTCTGCAACGGGCACAACACGAAGCTCAACTGCCTCGAATACCACAGGGACAGCGAGTTCAATCTCGGAACGGAGGACTTCATTCTCATTCTCGCGAAGGAGGGTGAGGTGAAGGAAGGGAAGCTGGACACGTCTCTCTGCAAAGCCTTCCGCGTGCCGGCCGGCGTCCTTGTGGAGGTCTACGCCACATCTCTTCACTACGCGCCCTGCCACACGGATCCGGCCAGGGGCTTCCGCGTTCTTGTGGTCCTTCCGAAGGGAACCAACTATGAGATGCCGAAGACCGGCGGAAAAGCGTTCGAGGACGGGCTCCTCTGGGCCTCCAACAAGTGGCTCCTCGCGCATCCCGATACCCAGGAGGCGAAGGACGGTGCCTGGGTCGGCCTCGTCGGCGAGAATCTCGACATCGCGGCGGATCTGTGATTTTCCGCACATATCATTAAAAAATGTGAACGCGCACATGCGTCAGCCTCTGATCCGGCAGCCCCGGTGAGGGGGCTTTTTTATATGGAAACGGTTCATTTTGCACATAGTTAAGAACATTAAACCAAATGCTTGACGCCGGCGCTCCGCGATGGTAAACATATTGTCGGATTGAGCGGAAAGAACGCAGAAGAAAGAGAGGTAGATGACATGTTTAAGAGAATCTTTGAAATTACGGGACAGACAGCTGTCGTGACGGGGTGCTCCACCGGCCTCGGCGTTCAGATGGCGCATGCACTTGCCAATCAGGGCTGCAATATCGTGGCGATCGCCCGCCGGCTGGATAAGCTGCAGGACGTCTGCCGGGATATTTCCGAGCAGCACGGTGTTGAGACACTCCCGATCAAATGCGATATCACCGACACGAAGCAGGTCGAGGCGACCGTGAAGCAGGCTGTTGATCATTTCGGCGGCGTCCAGATTCTTGTGAACAACGCCGGAACAGGCGCCGTAGCGCATGCGGAAAATATCACCGATGAGCAGTTCGAGAGCGAATTCGACATCGACCTTTTCGGCACCTTCAAGTTCGCCCGCGCGGTGGCGAATCAGGCCATGATCCCCGCCCACTACGGCAGGATCATCAATATCTCATCCATGTACGGCCTCGTCGGCAACAAGATCGCCGGCTCCGCGCCGTATCACGCGGCGAAGGGCGGCGTGGTGAACCTCACGAGAGCGCTGGCTGCGGAGTGGGCGCCCTACGGCATCACGGTAAACACGATCTGCCCCGGTTATTTCTATACCCCTCTCACAAGGGACACTTTAAATTCCGACTTCTTCCAGAAGCACGCGAAGGATACGATTCCCATGGAGAGATACGGAGAAGAGGGCGAGCTGGATACCAGCATCGTGTTCCTCGCGTCGACTCATTCCTCCTATGTCACGGGCATCGCGCTCCCGGTGGACGGCGGATATACCTGCATCTGATGCCGGTCTTGTAAAGCGGGCCCTGTTATGCCTGCGGCAAGGCGGTTATGCATGTGCCGAAACCGGTCTTGCGCGGCTTTGCAGCCTTATATTAAATAGTAATGTATTCTATGAACATCAGAAGCGGACGCCTGGCGTCCGCTTCTTTTCGCGGAGAGAGCCGGGCAGAACGTTGACAAACGACGCTTGACGCGGTATGATATAACTCATAAAGTAGTTATTAAAACTATGTAATGCGGCTGAAGGAGAGGCGGCTATGGCAGAAGCGGTGATGAGAGAGAAAAAGAGAAGAGAACAGACCAGATTCGGCGTACTGCCGGATACAGTTTCCCTGCTGATACGGGAGCCGGGCTCGGCACTTACTCATTTTGCGGGACTGATTCTGCTGCAGGCGGCGTCGGGTCCCCTGATCATACGGGCGCGGGAGCACGGATCTCTTTTCACGATCGGCGGCATCTGCGTCTTTCTGCTTGCGGCCTGTCTGCTTTATGCGGCCAGCACAACTTATCATACGGTCGTATCCGGAGAGGGGCTGACGACGGTCCTGCGAAAGCTGGATCATATTTCCATTTCCGTGATGATCGCAGGTACGTATACACCCATCTGCCTCACGGCACTCCGCGGGAAAGCGGGGTACCTGCTCCTGGCTGCGGTGTGGGCGCTGGCCCTTGGCGGCGCCGTGATGAAGCTTTTCTGGATCACATGCCCGAAATGGGTGTCATCCGTTCTTTATATCGCGATGGGGTGGCTGTGCGTGTTCGCATTCCGTCCCCTTCTCCGGGCAGTTCCCCGCGGCGCTTTTCTGTGGCTTCTTGCGGGCGGCCTTCTGTATACGGCGGGGGCCATGATTTACGCGAGTCATCCGAAGAAGTTTGACGAGAAGCACATCTACTTCGGGTCTCATGAGATTTTTCATGTCTTTATCATGCTGGGAACCCTCTGTCACTATATCGTCATGTACTGCTATATTGCGCTGATCCCGTGACGGATGCGGCACCCGGTGTTCCGGGAAGCCGCTTCGCCGGCCGGGGGGATGAGTTTAAGGACCGCTGCCTATCGGGCAGCGGTTTCTGTCTGTCCCGGCAGGACGCATCCGGGCCGACGGCGCGTCTCTGCAGTCCGGCCGGGCGGCCCGGCTGGCCGCGTCAGGCAGAAATCAAGGTCGCAGGGCCAAACCGCCATATGCTACAATAGGAGCAGACACATCCGCGGCAGGCGGCCCAAAAGACGAAACCTTGTTCGGAGGAGAACAATGCGGTATTTTGAAGGAATCAGCACAGACAGCAGCTTCAACCTCGCCATGGAACAGTACGTTTTCGACTCGATGCCCCGCAGCGAAAGCTACTTTCTTCTCTGGCAGAACGCCCCTTCCGTGATCATCGGAAAATATCAGAACGCCTACGAGGAGGTCAGCCAGACCTACGTTACGGAGCACGGGATTCCGGTCATAAGGCGGCTGTCCGGGGGAGGGGCCGTCTATCATGACCTCGGAAACATCAATTATACCTTTATCACGGACGGCACGCTCGGGGAGGAGCTGAGCTTCGCCGTGTTCTGCGAGCCGCTGATCCGGACGCTCGGTCAGCTGGGCATAAGGGCGGAGACCGGCGGGCGGAATGATGTGACGATTGACGGGATGAAGATCAGCGGGACCGCGCAGTACTGCAGGAAGGGGCGGATCATGCACCACGGGACCATCCTCTTTGACTCGGATCTGTCCGTGATGCCCCGCGTCCTGACGCCGCCCGCGGCCAAGGTCACCTCGAAGGGGGTGAAGTCCGTGAAGAGCCGGGTAACCAATATCGCGGACCACCTTTCGGTCCCGATGACGGCTGAGACGTTCCGGGACGCCTTCCGCGGGGAGGTGTTCCGGGGGGAGGCGCTTCGCGGAAGAGAGGCGGAGCGGGGCACATTTTCAGATGAGGATCTGCGGGCGATCGGGGAGATCCGCGGCGGGCGCTACGGCACCTGGGAGTGGAACTGGGGAAAGTCCCCTGAGGCCGCGATCGTGAAGGAGCGGTACATCGAGGGTGTCGGCCGCGTCACCGCACATCTGGGCGTATCGGAGGGGAGAATTTCGGAGATCTCCTTCTCGGGTGATTTTTTCGGAGACGGGCCGTCGGAGGAGCTGCTGGGCCGCCTCGCCGGCTGCGCCTTCGAGAAGACGGCGCTCACCGACGCGCTTTCCGGAATCCGGGTCGGCGCCTGCTTTTTCGGCCTTTCCGCCGATGAACTGGTGCGGCTGCTTCTTTCGTGAGAAGACAGCCGATATTGTGCCGCCCGCGGACGGTTCTGTGTTATAATAAAAAGCAGTTTCAAGGTTCCGTCTTTATAAGGAGTAACGCCATGAAAAAGTTTGCATCAGCCCTCCTCCTGCTTCTGCTCACCGCCCTGCTCTGCGTGCCGGTCCGGGCTGCAGACAAGGCGCGGATGAGTGTCTCCTCCGTGACGCTTGTGAAGGGAGAGACCTACACACTGAAGGCGCTCGTCGGCGAGACGGCCCGGAAGGCCTCCTCCTGGAAGAGTGAGAATCCCGATGTCGCTTCCGTCTCCTCCTCGGGAAAGGTGAAGGCGAAGGCGCGCGGCTCCTCGGTGATCCGCGCGGAGGTGTCGGGCAAGACAGTGGAGTGCCTTGTATCCGTCGTGGGAAAGACAGATACCGAATCCGTGAGATACAGCGTCCTTATCATGGACACGTCCCGGAGCATGAAGGGCTCCGCGCTCACCTACGCGAAGTCGGCCGCGAAGAAGTTTGTGAAGACGCTGCTCGCGGCGGACGGCAGAAACTACGTGGCGGTCGTGACACTTAACTCAAAGCCGAAGACGATCTGCACATTTACGAATAAGAGGTCTGCCCTCAATAAAAAGATCGGCGGCGTAAAGGCCTCCGGCTACACCAATATGCAGTCCGCGCTCGCGAAGGCGGGAAAGCTTCTTAAAAATGTGCCCGGCGGAAGCGGCGTGACGAAAAATATCGTGCTCCTTTCGGACGGTCTGCCTCAGAGCGGAAAAAAGAAGGTCAGCGGGCGGTACAGCCGGTCGGATCACAGGTACTATAAATATGCCAATTCGGCCTATGCGACGGACAAAAAGCTGAAGAGAAAGTACTTTGTGTACGCGCTCGGCTTTTTCCACAAATCCTCGGGCAAGGACCTGAAATTCGGACGGAAGCTCATGAAGGATCTGGCCTCGAAGGATAAGTACTATGTCATCACCGATAAAAAAGAGATTAAAAAGACGATGAATGAGATCGCCGATACGATCACCTCCGTCACGCTGAACAGGGAATCGGCGGTGATCTATGTCGGCGATACCCTGAAGCTTCAGCTCTTCGCGAACGGGGAGAAAAAATCCGGGAGCTGGAGGACCTCCGACTCCTCGATTGCCTCCGTGTCCTCCTCGGGCCTCGTCACGGGAAAAGCACCGGGGACGGTCAGGATAACCGGCATTTATAAAGGAAAGAAGGCGGTCTGCAAAGTTACGGTGAAAAGGAAAAAAGGGCACCGCTACAAGGTGTATCACGACGCGATGACGCGGAAGGAGGCGAGCGCGAAGTGCAGGGCGAGGGGAGGCTATCTGGCCTGCATCAACAGCGCGTCCGAGCAGAAGACCATTGAGGCGCTCGTTAAGAAGAACGCAAAGAAGAATAATTACTGGCTGGGAGGCGTCAAGAAGGACGGAACCTGGAAATGGGATGACGGAACCGCGTTTTCCTATACCAACTGGGATACGGGAAACAGCGAGGGAAGCGGATCGGAGGACATGATGGCCTTCGTGGCAATTCCGAGACCCGGCACCACCAAGGAATACGGCGAGTGGGTAGACACCCTGAACGAGGGTGAGGGAAATGAGTTCGAGGGATATTATTCCAAGAACACCTTCGGCTATATCTGCGAGTGGGACAGCTGAAAGCGGGGGATCCGCGCAGGCGGCGCGGATCCCGTTTTTATGACCGGGCCTTACTGCTTCCGGTTTTTCATCAGAGATAGTGGATCCGCGTCTCGTCGAAGCGGTCCTCCTGGGGACGGTCCTCTGCCGGATATCCGAAGGGGAAGATCGTGAAAGGCTGCAGGTGATCCGGGATGCCGACGATTTCGCGGACGGCATCCATGCGGGCTTTTGCCGGGGCGATGCCGAGCATGACGCCGCCAAGTCCCAGGGAGTCGGCCATGAGCCACATATTTTCAAGGGAGATCGCCATATCGATCTCCGCCATCTCCGGCACCGGTCCGTCCGTGCGGTAGGCGGTGACGATGGCGACGGGCGCTTTCCTCGTCATGCGGGTAAAGGGGCTGACCTCGCGCGAGCCCAGGCGCGTCAGGATTTCGCGGTCCGTGATCACATAGAACTCCCACGGCTTCTGGTTGGCCGCGGACGGGGCCTGCATGCCGGCGCGGATGATCTCCAGGATCTTTTCCTTCTCGACTGGTCTGTCCTCATATTTTCTGACACTGATGCGGTGGAATATTTCCTTCATTACTTTTACCTCCGTACGTACAAGTGGCTGCGGGGCTGCCCGCGTTCTCTATTGTAACACACTGCGGACCCGCGGGCATGTGTGTAATGAGGGACTTTCGCCGCTGCGCATGTCTGCCCTCATCTTAAGCGGGGAGCAGACAGGCGGCGGGGGTAAAGCGGTGATTTATAGATCCGGTCTATAACGCCTGCCGCGCATTGGGTGACTCGATTAGACAAACATGTGCCGCAAATTTTATACTGATTGAAAGAAATGTGAACCGGCGGAGACCGGAACGGACAGGAGGTATAAAATGGCAAACAATCTTGAAATGTGGACTAGTCTGGGAATGGATGTCGAGGCGCATGACAATCTGTGCCAGGTGCTGCCGACGGCTTTCGGAGATGTTTATCTGTCTCAGGAGAACCGTCCCGCTTCGATGGATTTCTGGGACACCGTGGTCGCCGATATTCACGGAATCCGTCCCTCGGAGCTCATCGAGGCGCAGAAAAACGGACAGAAGGTATTCGGAACATTCTGCGTGTATGTGCCGGATGAGGTCGTGATCGCGGCGAACGGAATCGTGACGGGCCTTTGCGGCGGCTCCCAGTTCTGGGTTCCGGACGGCGAGAAGGTGCTTCCGAAGAGCACATGTCCGCTCATCAAGGCCTCTGTAGGTGCCCGCCTCGGAAAGACATGTCCCTTCTTCCGGATCGCGGATATGTATGTCGGCGAGACGACCTGCGACGGAAAGAAGAAGGCATGGGAGATCCTGGGAGAGGACGTCCCCATGTACATCATGGACATGCCTCAGATGAAGCGGGAGAAGGATATCGAAAAATGGGCCGGTGAGATCGCCGCGTTCGCGAAGGTGGTCGAGGAGACGACGGGCGTCGCGATCACCCCGGAGAAGCTGGCCGAGTCGATCCATATCATCAATGAGAAGAGAAAGGCCCTCGCCCGCGTCTACGAGGCCAGAAAGAGCGAGACCATCCCGATCAGCGGCAAGGACGCGCTTCTCATGATGCAGATCGCCTTCTCCGTCCACGGCGGGCAGAGTGCCCGCGCTCGCCTTGGCCTGCAGCGCGTAGTAGACGTTGTCGCCCCAGA
>CAYLHR010000069.1:0-10581 GCA_964383335.1 uncultured Lachnospiraceae bacterium | reverse complement strand
GCAATGTGGAGCATTTCACCGAGCAGTGCGAGTATGACAAGATCGACATGACGAGGACCGAGTGGTACGAGATCTACAAGGCGGCGGGCAACACGACGACCCTGTAAAACAACAGTTACATATCTTCTTAAGCAGGTGGGCCGGAGAGATACCGGCCCATCTGTCAAAAAACGTAAGATGCTCAAGGGAAATTCGCATCAGAGGGGCGGAAGATGAAAGATACAAGATATGAGATGGCGGTACAGTATCACAGAGGCGGATCCAGCTGCTCGGCGGCGGTGCTTGCGGCTTTTGCATCGGATGCGGGCATGAGCGAGACGCAGGCGAGACGTGAGGCGGGACCCTATGCGGGAGGCGGAAGGGGAACCTGCGGTGCGGTCGCCGCCGCAGAGATTGTGCTGAGGCGGAAATACGGAGCGGGAGAGGGCGACAGGCTCGCGCAGGAACTCGACGACCGCTTTCGCGGGAAAAACGGATCCGTCATGTGCCGTGAGATCAGGGGCAGGAGGCTTCGCTCCTGCCGGGGATGCGTAGAGGACGCGGCGGAGCTGCTGGCGGAACTGGCATAGTTTTTTAAAAGAGAAGTCTTTATCAGGCGCCGATTTTGAGAGAGGCATGACACGGCGGGAGAAGAATTGACAAAAAATCGGAAAAACGTCCCTTGAACAGCGGTATGTCCTCTCCTATACTGGATTCAAAGAGGACATTAAGCCGCACGGGAATGCAGATGCGCGGCGGTGTTAATACCATACAAGGAGGAAGACATGAGCGAAGCGAAGGGGATCATTGAGAGCGGAAGGGCGAGTCTGGGAATCGAGTTCGGCTCAACGAGAATCAAGGCCGTCCTGATCGACGGCGAGGGGGCGGTGCTGGCCTCCGGGGATCACGGCTGGGAGAACCATCTCGAGGACGGAATCTGGACCTATCCCCTCGAGGAGGTGTGGGAAGGCATACAGGACGCCTACGCGAATCTGGCGGCGGACGTGCGCGGGAAGTACGGGACCGGTATCAAAAACCTGGCCTCCCTCGGCATCAGCGCGATGATGCACGGCTATCTCGCCTTCAATGAGAAAGACGAGCTGCTTGTCCCCTTCCGCACATGGAGAAATACGATCACCGGCGAGGCGGCTGACGCGCTCACAGAGGCGTTCAACTTCAATATCCCGCAGCGCTGGTCCATCGCGCACCTCTATCAGGCGATTCTGAAAAATGAGCCCCATGTGCCGGAGATCCGCTTCTTTACGACTCTGGCGGGCTATGTGCACTGGAAGCTGACCGGAGAGAAGGTGCTCGGCGTGGGCGACGCGTCCGGCATGTTCCCGATCGATTCCTCGACCTTTGACTATGATCAGAAGATGATTGAGAAGTTCGACGAGCTGGTCGCGCCGAAGGGATTTCCCTGGAAGCTCTCTCAGATTCTGCCAAAGTCCCTTGTCGCCGGCGAGAGCGCCGGCGCGCTGACAGAAGAGGGCGCGAAGCTGCTCGACCCGTCCGGAGAGCTTCAGGCAGGCGTTCCCATGTGCCCGCCGGAGGGCGACGCCGGAACCGGCATGGTCGCCACCAATTCCCTGAAGGTGAGGACGGGAAATGTCTCTGCCGGAACCTCCGTCTTCGGCATGGTCGTCCTCGAGGAGCCGCTTAAGAAGCTGCACAGGGAGCTCGATATGGTCACGACGCCCGAGGGTTACGCGGTCGCCATGGCGCATGTCAACAACTGCACATCGGATATTAACGCCTGGATGGGCATTTTCCGGGAGCTTCTCGATACGATGGGCGTGACCGGAATCAGCACCGGCGATCTCTATGAGAAGCTGTTCAGAAAGTCCGAGGAGGGCGATGCGGACTGCGGATCTCTTCTCAGCTTCCCCTTCTTCTCGGGCGAGCATGTGATGGGTCTCAATGAGGGACGGCCCATGTTCGTGAGAACTCCGGACAGCGCGTTTTCGCTGGCGAATTTCATGAAGACGCACATTTACTCCGCCTTCGCCGTACTGAAGATCGGGATGGATATCCTGCTTAAGGAAGAGAAGGCTCCGGTCGAGTATATCACCGGACACGGCGGCATCTTCAAGACGGAGGGTGTGGCGCAGAGGGTGCTCGCCGCGGCTCTCAATACACCGGTCCGCGTAATGACCACGGCGAGTGAGGGCGGCGCCTGGGGCATCGCGCTTCTGGCGGCCTACATGACGGGAAAACAGGACGGCGAGAGTCTTGTCGATTTCGTCGAGAGGACAGCGTTTGCGAATGTCGGCGCCACGACGCTTGATCCGGACGCGGAGGCTGTTGCCGGATATGAGACCTATATCGGACGCTTCTGCGCCGGCGCCGCGGCTGAGAGCGCGGCCGTGGAGAAGCTGTAACGCTGAAACGTGCAGCCAAAGAAACTGAAGAGCTGAAACGTGCAGCCAAAGAAACTGAAGTGCTGAAACGCGCAGCCAAATAAACTGAAGAGCTGAAACGCGCAGCCAAAGAAGCTGCACCGCTTAAGAACACAGATGTTCAGCCGCTGAGGATACAGGACCAGGCCTCGATCAGGCGGTCGAGGCTCCAGGCGGCATTCGCGGGGCTCGTGGAGGGAAGACAGACAGCAGGTCTTCCGGTCACGGGCTCCGTGTATTTTTTGTACATTTTTTCGGCGGTCCGCCCGTTTACATAAATCTGCTGTATATCCGCCGTGTCCAGGATGGGGCGCAGGTCGTTGGGCGTGACGTTCCTGATGCTGGAATCGGACGATCCCGAGATTTCGCAGGAGCGGATCACGTCCCAGGCCGCTATGCGGTGCCGTAGAAGAAAGGCGCGTCTTTCGGGCACATTTTCTGGAAAATCATCTTTATAGATTTCGGATACGACCCGCCAGAAGCGGTTCTGCGGGTGTCCGTAGAAGAAGGCGCTCTCGCGGGATTTGACGGAGGGGAAGCTTCCGAGAATCAGGATTCTTGAATCCTCCCGGTAGAGCGGGGGAATCGGATGTACGATGAACTGTGCGGACATGGCGGCTCCTTTCACGGCGAGGCGGCGGAACGGATGGCAGATGCCGCAGCGCCTTCAGCAAATATAACACAGATCAGCCCTCTTTGTCCCGGGTGTGCTATAATGACATTTTCAGACGGTCTTTTTGGGTGCGTTGTCTTTCGGGGCGCACGGCGTGCGGAAGAGGAAAGGGACAATGAGAATTGCGTTCAGCGCCAATTATGGCGTATCACTTACAGTCGAAGGGATCAGAATATGGATCGACGCGGTCCACAACGGCGTGCCGGGAGTGTATTCGCCGGTCGCGCCGGACCTGTTCGACCGGATGCTGAAAAGCGGGGATTTCCGGGAGCCGGATTACCTGTTTTTTACGCATTGTCACACGGATCATTTTTCTAAGAAAAAGGCGGAGCGGGTCAGGGAAATGTGGCCGGGAGCGAGACTCATTCTGCCTGAGCCCCGGTTTTCGGACCAGCTGCTTCTTTCCGGCAGGAGCATGCGCTTTTCGGACAGAGGGGTGGAGTTTCAGTTTATCCATCTTACCCACGAGGGGGAGCAGTACCGGGATGTGCCGCATTACGGCCTGCTGCTTAAGGGGGAGGGCAGGACGGTTCTCCTGGCCGGGGACTGCGAGGTGTGCAGCGGTCAGCTGGAGGAGGCGCTCCGGGGACGGCACATCGATACGGCGGTCCTGCCCTTCCCGTGGCTGACGCTGTCCAGGGGGCGGACCTTTGTCCGCGACATCATAAAACCGGACCACCTTGTCGTCGGCCACATCCCGTTTCCGGAGGATGACCGGATGGGATACGGCCGGGCGGCGGCGCTGGCCCGAAAAAAGTTCGGGGATACCACGGATATCCGTCTGCTTACGAGGGCGATGCAGACGGAAGAGATTCTGCCGGTTTTGCGCCCATAAAAAGAGCGCGGGACATTTGATTGTCCCGCGCCTTATGCTATTTGTTATGAGAAGTTCGTGACCAGTGTGACGATACGCAGCACGAAGAGAACGAAGGCGCCCCACATGACCGGGGTGACGTCCTTGGCCTTGCCTGTGCAGACCTTGATGATGACCCATGTCAGCATCGCGAACATGATTCCGGTCGCGATGGAGTAGGCGAGGGGCATCATGACGATCGCCATGTATCCGCCGACCGCGTCCGCCATGTCTCCGTCAAACTTCATCTCGGTGACCGACGCGAGCATCAGCATGCCGACGTAGATGAGCGCGGGTGCCGTCGCGAAGGACGGAATGGCGAGGAAGATCGGGCTGAAAATGAGCGCGACGAGGAACCAGCAGCCGGTCGTAAACGCGGTCAGTCCGGTTTTGCCGCCCTCCGCCACGCCCGCTGAGGACTCGACGAAGGAGGTGATGGTGGAGGTGCCGAGGCACGCGCCGATGGTCGTGCCCACCGCGTCCGACAGCAGAACCTTGCCGGCCCGCGGCAGATTGCCGTCCTCATCGAGGAGGTCCGCCTTGGCGGCGACGCCGACGACAGTTCCGACGGTGTCGAATAGGTCGACGTAAAGGAAGGAGACGACGATGGCGATGAACTGGACGATGTGCGACGCCGCCCAGCCGAAGTTGAATTTAAAGGCCGTGTTGGCGAGGCCGCTGAAATCCATTGACATGAGTGTGGCCGGGAAGACGCTGAAGACGCCGGCATCCGGATCCACGACATACCAGCCGATCTTCTCGGCGACCATGCCCATCACCCATGTGGCCAGGATGCCGATCAGCACTGAGCCCTTGACATGGTAGTGGGAGAGGACGACGATGATGATGAGGCCGATGAGACAGAGCACCATCTGGGGTGACCGGAAGCTTCCGAGATCGACCAGGGTCGCGTCGGAATGGACGATCATGCCCGCGCCCTGCATGCCGATGAAGGCGATGAAGAGGCCGATGCCGCCCGTGATGCCGAGCTTCAGGTTTTTGGGAATGCCGTTTACCAGCGCCTCGCGGACCTTGAAGAAGGACATCAGGATGAAGATGATACCTTCGACTAAGACCGCGGTCAGGCAGACCGTGAACGCGTCCGGCGCGCCCCCGAGCTCGCCGAGGCAGACGGTGTACGCGAAATAGGCGTTAAGGCCGAGCCCGGCGGAGAGCGCGATCGGATAGTTGGCCAGAAAAGCCATGAGAAATGTAGCCAGCGCCGACGCAAGGGCCGTGGCCACGAATACGCCGTTGGCGTCCATGACCGTGCCGAGGATATTGGGGTTGACCGCCAGAATATATGCCATCGCAAGGAAGGTGGTTGTACCGGCGATCACCTCGGTTTTTACGTTGGTGCCATGCTCTTTCAAATGAAAGAATTGTTCCATAAAGAACCCTCCTATTAGAAAAATTTAGACATCAAGATTATTGTATCATTTTTGTTCGAACAGTCAATGCGAAAAGCGCATGAATTTATGCGCTTTGACTCAAATAAAAACGGCTGTTTTCAGACGCATCTGACCCGTGTGCCCTGTTATTCTTCTTCCGTCCAGAACAGCTCGTCGAGTGTTCGTCCGAGAACACGGCAGATCCTGATGCAGAGATTGATGGACGGGTTGTAATCGCCCTTCTCGATCGCGCTGATCGTCTGCCGGGAGACGCCTACTCTTTTTGCCAGCTCATCCTGGGAGAGATCCATGCCGGCTCTCGCGGCCTTCATTTTCAGATTCTTCATAGCCTTGCCTCACTCATTCTTCGGCTTCCGCCCTTTTCGGAAAAGCCATAAAGATCACCACAATCAGGAACAGAATCCCGCAGAGCAGGTTGATGAAAGGCGTCTGCAGCCTGCCGTCCGCGAACATGCTGCCGGAAAGGAACGCCCCGATGCCGACCGCGAGATTGATGAGCGTAGGGAACATCATCACGATCACATACTTGCGCGCATTGTTGTTGATTCCGAAATAGGCCCCGTGGATCATGCAGTAAATGATGTCGACGGCCAGCCCCAGAAAGATGCCGGAAAAATACAGCACGCTCCCTTCCATCGGAAGGGTGATCCCGCCCATGTCCAGAACCATGAGGAGCGCGAGATAGATGAGGAGCGTATAGAATCCGATCCTGAATCCTCTGCCCCGGTAGACCTCCTGCATCTCATCGTACGTCGTCTTCACCTTTCCGTCTCTGTTCACAAACCGGAAGATCAATAAAGCGATGATGAGTCCCACCGCGATTCCGGTCAGCATGCCGAGCATTCGGGGAATATTCATAGTAAAAGCCTCCTTATAAGTGCGGTCTCCGTCCGTTTCCGGACGCCGTGACTTCTGTGACGGTCCGTTTCGGCGGACCTTGTGCGATGTAAATCTGTCTATGCAGGGAGTGTAAATCATTTAAGATGAAATGTCAAGTATATTTTACAATATATCGTATAATAAGTGCATTATGCTATCGGATGCTGAGTTGTGATCCGAGGTTATGCTATCGGATGCTATCGGATGGGTGCGCTGATATCAGATATCGGGAGATTGAAGACTGTCGCGGGCGAATCTGTGGTAAGATGGATGAGGAAGGAATATCTGTGAACCGGAAAAGACAGGAGGCAGTATGAGACAGGTAACACTCGGACAGACGGGAATTTCGGTCCCTCAGAACGCGTTCGGCGCGCTGCCGATCCAGAGGATCACGAAGGAGGAAGCGGTCCGGATTCTGAGAGCGGCCTATGAAGGGGGCATGCGCCTCTTTGATACGGCGCGTGTCTACTCGGACAGTGAGGAGAAGATCGGGGCCGCGTTCGGCGATACCGTGTTCAGGGAGCACCGGGATGAGATCGTGATCGCGACGAAGACGCAGGCCAAGACACCGGAGGATTTTCGCAGGGATCTTGCGGCATCACTTGAGAAGCTCCGCACCGATTATATTGACATCTATCAGTTCCACTGCGCGCAGCAGGCATACGCGCCGGGCGACGGAACCGGCATGTATGAATGCATGCTGGAGGCGAAGGCGGCGGGGAAGATCCGGCACATTTCCATGTCGGCCCATAAGATCGGCGTCGCCGTGGAAGCCGTGAAATCGGGGCTCTATGAGACCATGCAGTTCCCCTTCAGCTATCTGTCGACGGAGAAGGAGCTGGACCTCGTGAGACTGTGCCGTGAGCGCGGCGTCGGTTTTATCGCGATGAAGGGACTGGCCGGCGGCCTTATCACGAGGTCGGACGCCGCCATGGCCTTTATCTCGGAGTTTGACAACGTCGTTCCCATATGGGGCATCCAGAAGATGGAGGAGCTTCGGGAATGGCTCTCCTTCTTTGAAAATGTGCCGGAGCCGGACGAAGAAAAGAAGGCCTTTATCGAGTCCGAGAAGAAGGAGCTTCTCGGGGAATTCTGCCGCGGCTGCGGCTACTGCCTGCCATGTCCGGCCGGCATCGCCATCAATCAGTGTGCCAGAATATCTCTCATGCTGCGCCGGGCGCCGTCCGAAAAATGGCTCACGCCGCACTGGCAGGAGGAGATGAAAAAGATTGAAAACTGCATCGGGTGCAGGCAGTGCGTGTCCCGCTGTCCCTATGAACTCGATACGCCGGAGCTGCTGAAGAGAAATTATGAGGACTATCAGAAGGTACTGGCCGGCGAGGTCAAAGTGCAGTAATGTCCGCCCGGTCTGTCCGGCGGTCCCACGGCAGCGCGCAGCAGGGAAGGCCCGACGCGCGGCTGAGATCGCGGACGGCCTCTTCGCGCGCGGCTTCGCTTAAAAGGTCGCTCTGACTTAAGAAAATGCGGTCGGACAGGCCCTCCTCCCGGATGACTTTTCCGACGAGGTCCGCCGTGACGGGGGCATCGGGGCCGCAGCCCGCAAGGCGGCAGAAGATCTCCGGCCGGTGGCAGACCTCTGAGACCGGTTTCCCGAAGCCGGAGGCGCCGACGGAGCAGACGGTCTCAGCCGCCCCCCCGGGAATGACCGGCTCCCAGGGCGCGTGCGCCTTTACGGGTAGCCGCTTCGAGCCGTCCGCCTCAACAAGAATATAGTCTGCATAAGAGAGAAGTTCGCGAAGATCCGGTCCGGGTGACGTGAGCTTCTTTTTCTGTCCGTCACTCCACCTGCCGATGCAGACGGCGCGGCGCTCCGCAAGCTGGTCTTCCAGGCCGCGGAGACAGTCCGCGCGGGCATTTTCATCGGCCGGTTCCGGGAAGATCACGAGCGGGAATTCCTCAAAGGGGAGGATATGGGTGGAGGTCGTGAGAATGACGCGCCCCGGGAGCTCCTCCGCAAGGCGGCGGAGCAGGGTGGTTTTCCCGCCGCTTCCGATGACGGCGGTGATGCCCGGCCTGATATTAAGAAGATCCGAAAGGCGCTGCTTCTGATTGTGCTCCATGATGATCCACCTCCTGTCTCTGTCTCTATTATCTTTCATCCTGAGACCGGAGTAAAGGGGGATTGAGCCCGTGTCCTATTCGACTATCAACCCCATGGGAGGCGGCCTCTTCAGGATCTCAAAGAAAAATGAGGCCGGTGATATTCTCTACGGCGTCGTGGACGGCACCGGAAAGACCGTGCTCGAGACAAAGTATTATGCCGTCGCCGACATGAAAGAGGGATATTTCTATGCGCAGGAGACGCGGGACAGCGAGACGGTATCGCTTCTTGCTCCGGACGGACACGTGATCAGTGACGCCGTGGAGAAGTATCCCGACTCCAATCTCTGCGAGGAGGTCGGGGAGAAGCAGTATCTGATCCTCGACACGGGGAAGACGCTGGATCTCTCCGGCAGAGAGAGCTTCAGCGCGATCGGCACCGGACTTATCACCTGCCGCGACGGGAACACGCGCCTGTTCGGAGCCTATGATCTGAAGGACGGCTCGCAGATCCTTGACTTTGAGTGGGAGGAGATTCATTCCGCCTATGACAGGATCTACGCGCTGAAGGAAGGCGTCTGGCACGTGTTCACGGTCTGAGGACCGTATCTCCCGCGACGACCGCCGCTCCGTTAACGGTCACGGTGCCGTCGGCCGGGATCAGGATATAGTCTCTTCCGTTGATATTCCGCGTCTCGATGAGCTGGGCGGATTTGGCGGGAACCTTCAGGGTCACCGTATCCGTCTTCACCGTGACATAGGCGTCGGCGACGGCCGGCAGGGCGATCGGGATCTCCCCGATGCATTCGTCGTAAATTTCATCAAATGCGCTGAGGTCCGCGCCGGCAGAGGCGGCGATCTTTCTCATGTCCTCCTTCTCGAGCAGAAGGGGGACATCTTCTTCCGCGGACTTTTCGAGGACATTCTCAGAGATGGCGGCCGCCACGGGGAGCGTCACGTCCATCTGGCCCAGCAGCTCGCTGAAGAGCCCTTTCTGGGCCTTTGCGCCGACAGCGGCGTCCGGTGTTTCCACCTGGAACAGCCGGCGGATGAAGTCCTCCGTCTCCGGCATTTTCGAGTGGATGAGAACCTCGTTTCGGTCCTCGAGCCGGTCGGAGAAGGAAGGGTAGAGGAAGCCGCAGGAGGGATTGGCGATCATCCAGCGGCGGGAGAGCTCGGCCACCCGGTCCTCGGCCAGGCCCAGCGCGGGCTTCGAAAGCTTTGCCGGGCAGACCATAAAGAGCAGGGCCTCGTAGACGAGGTCGCCGTCCTCGAGACGCCTGCCGTCCTTTGATTTCGAGGGGACGTCGTAGGCGATCCTGGCCAGGGTCGCGTAGTAGGGATCCGTGTGGACATATCCGTCAAGGAGGGCGTCCCTGAACGCCGCGAAGTCTTCGAGGTCCGCCCCGGAGCTCTGCCTGAGGTCAAGGAGCTCCTCCTGCTGAAGCTCCAGCCCGACGGGAAAGGACTCCACGCCGATCCTGGTGCCCAGCGTTTTTCCGAAAAGACCCATGTGGCGGAACATTTCCGCCTCCTCCAGATCCGCGAGCTTGCAGACGTCCTCGAAAACCGGCTGATTTTCCGAATCCACGTAGAGCGACCAGACCCAGTCGATGACGGTGTCCTTCGCCTTGATCACTTTTCTCAGTTCCTTCAGATCCTGTTTATCCATTAATTATTCCCTTTATCAGTGTAAAAATGCGCCGAATGATCCGAAACCACAGGCCCCTCTCCGGATGAAAGCTCACGATCTCCTGTGCCGGATCAGAAAGCCGGATGAGATATACGGCCAGAAACAGAAAAATGAACAGCGCGGCAGCCCCGTCCGCAGCCTTCTTCGGAATCCGGTTCCGGAAGATCATCAGTGCCGCAGCCGGCGGAAGAAGAAACACGAGAGGGTGAAAACGGAACGCCGCGGCAATGTCGGGCACAAGAAGCGCCCGGACTGCCCGCGTCATGCCGCATCCCGCGCAGGAGACGCCGGTGAGGAAACGGATCGGGCAGCCGATTCCCGTAAAATCAAGAAAAAAGCACGCCCCGGAAAGGGCGATGAGAAGTGTAATGATATTGCGGATTCTTCCCTCTGCCTTCATGAGGTCTCATTACCCCGATTCTTTCGTTCGCGATATTTGAGGTGCGCCCCTAACTCTATCACAGAGCGAATCGCTAAGTCAAATGTTCCGCATTCCGGCCGTTTTCCGGGTGCGTGAAAAGGGATGGCCGGCATACCCTTCCATGAAGAGGCGGATCTCATGGACGAATTCGGTAAAAATGAGTCAAAAAGAACCGTCCCCCCTGACTCACAGCATTTCCAGAAATGCCGCC
>CAYLHR010000068.1:0-10836 GCA_964383335.1 uncultured Lachnospiraceae bacterium | reverse complement strand
CCGTGCGGCGTGTCATAGTAAGCGGACAGGGTGTGCGCCATCGCGTGGTCAATCCCGAGTCCGACATTCGAAAAGCCCATGCCGGCGATGTACTGTGCCATGGCCATCATGCGGCGCCCCTCGTCCTCGTTGTTGACGGCGGCGCGGAGATTCTGCGGGATCATTTTGATCGCCTCAAGATGAAGCATATCCGTAAGCTCCCAGGCGCCCTTTGTCGTATAGCCCTCGATCGCGTGCGTGAGAGCGTCCATGCCCGTGGAGGCCGTGAGGCCCTTCGGCATGGAGGCCATCATATCCGGATCGCAGACCGCGATGGCCGGGATATCATTCGTGTCGACGCAGACAAACTTTCTCTTCTTCTCAACGTCGGTGATGACAGAGTTGATCGTGACCTCGGCGGCCGTTCCCGCTGTAGTCGCGACAGCGATGGTCGGAACCGCGTGATTCTTGGTCGGAGCGACTCCCTCAAGGGAGCGCACGTCCTCGAATTCCGGATTCGTGATGATGACGCCGATGGCCTTGGCCGTATCCATGGCCGAGCCTCCGCCGATCGCTACGATCGCGTCCGCTCCGCACTCCTTAAAGGCAGCGACTCCGCTCTGCACATTTTCGATGGTCGGATTCGGCTTGATATTGGAATAGACCGTGTAGGAAATTCCCGCCTCGTCGAGCAGATCCGTCACCTTCGCCGTCACGCCGAACTTCAGAAGATCGGGGTCTGTCGCCACAAAGATGTGCTTGTAGCCGCCGCGCTGAAGCTCCGGAACGATCTCCCTGATCGCGCCCTTTCCGTGATAGGAAATGTTATTTAGAACAATTCTTGCTGCCATGCTTCATTCCTCCTAAAAACATAAATTCTGTGTCTGCCGCAATGATAATCCGGCGCACATCTACAGCACATTGTATTCCGAAAAGCGGGCAGTGACAATCATTTTCGGCACTTTTCACATAATTTTAAGCACTTTCGGCAATGTGAAGCCGCCGCAGGGTCCCGCCCTCAGGGCGCTGCGGCGCGCGTCCGGATGATCTGCCCCGCAATCCGGATCCCGTCCGCGGCGGCAGACATGATGCCGCCCGCGTATCCCGCGCCCTCGCCGCAGGGATAGAGACCCCGGAGCGCGGACTGCAGCGTCTCATCCCGCACAATCCGGACCGGGGACGAGGTCCGGCTCTCCAGTCCGCAGACGAAAGCGTCCGGTCCGGCAAAGCCCGGAATCTTTCTTTCGAAGTCGCGCATGCCCTCCGAAAACGCTTCGCAGAGGGCCCGGGGAAGCAGCCTGTGAAGGGGGGCCAGGACGGCCCTCCCCTTTAAGCAGAGCGCCTCTCTTTCCGCGAGGGACAGCTCCCGCTCCCCGCACAGATCCTCCGACCGGGCGCACGCCCCGCCATCCGGCATCGCCTCACTGTCCGCGTCCTCCTCCGCGCGCGCCCTCTCGAACTCACAGAAGCGCTCAACCGGAATCCGCCCGTCCCCCATGCGGTACGCCCGCTCCTCCAGCTGTTCCTGAAAGCGCATCCCGGCCAGCACGTCCTCCGGGCCGAAATCCTCCTTTCCCACCGTCATCACGATGGCGCTGTTGGCCCTCGCGGAATCCCGGGCGCAGTCGCTCATGCCGTTTACGGCCAGCCTGCCCGGCTCGGAGGAGGCATTTACGATATATCCGCCCGGGCACATGCAGAAGCTGTACACGCCCCTCCCGCCCGCGCGGCTCTGATACGTCAGCTTGTAGCTGGCGGCCGGCAGCCCCAGGCGGCGCATCAATGAGGGATCGGAGACGCCGTACTGCGCCTCGTTGATCAGACTTTGCGGGTGTGAAACCCGGTACCCGACCGCGAAATTCTTCGAAGTCATGAGGACGCCGGACGCGTAAAGCGCGCGCATCGTATCTCTCGCGCTGTGCCCGGGGGCGAGCACCACCGCATCCGCGGGAACCGTATACTCCCGGGGGGCATCCTCCGTTCCCAGGCCGGCGCGCGTCTCAACGCGTACGCCGCGCACGGCCCCGTCCCCGGATAGAATCTCCGTCACCCGCGATCCGAACCGTATCTCTCCGCCGTGTTCCAGGATCCGCTCCCGCAGGCGGACGATCACCTCCCGGAGGCGGTCGGTGCCGATGTGGGGCAGATTCTCATAGAGAATATCCTCCGGCGCGCCCGCCCGGACAAAAGTCTCCAGGATAAAGCGGATGCTGCCGGAGCGGTCCTTCACCCCGGTCGTCAGCTTTCCGTCCGAAAATGTGCCGGCGCCGCCCTCCCCGAACTGGACATTGGATTCGTAATCAAGCTCCCCGGTCTCAAAGAAGTGCTCCACATCCCGGACCCGCTCCTCCATAGGACGGCCCCGTTCAAATATAAGCGGCCGGTACCCGGCCTCCGCCAGAACCAGGGCGCAGAAAAGGCCGGCGGGGCCGCTCCCGATCACGACGGGCCGGTGTTTAAGAGGCTCCGCGCCGGGCTCCGTCCCGGGAATCCGCCAGGCCGCCGGTTCGGTGAAGCGCACGTCCCGCCTCCCGATCCGCTCCGCCAGCCGCCTCTCCCGGTCAGGATTCCCCTCCGGCGGATTCAGGGTGACGGATACGGTATAGACATCCAGAAGCTCCGGCTTCCTCCGCGCGTCCACGGAGTGGCGGGTGATCCTCCACGCGAAAAGATCTCCGCCCTTCAGGCGGAGACATTTCCGTATCTTCTGTTCTATCTGCTGTCCCCCGCTGCCGCAGGGCACTCTGATCTGGCTGATTTCCAGCATATTATCCTTATGATACCTCCACCACTTCGATGACGTCGTCCAGCACATAGCCGAAGGCGGGCGCCGACTGGATGCTGCACTCGCTGAACTCTTCGCGGAGATCGACTGTGTCTCCGGGGTCATCCGGAGCCGTCCCGGTATAGTCGCCGAAGAAGATCTGCGCTTCTCCGGCTCTGATGAGCTGCGTCTCCTCCTCCAGAACCTCCTCGGTCCCTTCGGCCGCGATGAAGGAGTTGAGCTCCAGAAGCTCCACCCATCCGTCCTTTATGCCGCCGCCGGTGTCATTTCCCCACACATTGCAGCTGAAGGCCTCCTCGATCTTCTGTCCGGAAAGAAGCGCGCCGACCGCTCCCTTGATATAGGGCTCCCAGTTGATTCTCGAGCTGATGACGGACGTCGTCGGCGCGATCGTCAGCATGCTTTGATTATATCCGACATGATACACCACGCGGTCGGGATAGAGCTCCTCGCAGGCCTCGGCCGGCCCCGCCGTATCCGAGTGCTGGGAAATGAACACACAGCCCTCCCCGATCAGAAATTCCGCATACTCCTTCTCGAGCTTGTAATCCGACCAGGTATAGGTATAGACCACCTTCATCACAGCCTCAGGGACGATCTTCCGCACGCCGAGAAGGAATGCCGTGTACCCCGATATGACCTCCGCGTACGGATATGCGGCGATATAGCCGACCACCGCCTCCTCCGGGGTGATCTTTCTTTGGTCGATCATCTCCCGGATCTTCAGGCCCGCGACAATGCCGGTCAGATACCGTCCCTCGTGGATTGCTCCCATAAACGTGTGATAGTTGTCCGGTCCGTCCGCGGCATTGGTTCCCGTCGCCTGACAGATCTCAATCTCCGGGTACTCCTCCGCGATCTGCCTCGATATTTCCGAATAGGCGGCACTGTTGGTAAAGATGATATCACAGTTTTTCCTGACCAGCTGCCGGAGCGCGTCCTCGGCGTCATTGTCCGGGACATTGCTCATGACCTCCACCTCCACGCGGTCCCCGTATTCCGCCTCCATCGCGTACTGGGCCCGCATGAAGTTCGCCGTAAAGGTGGTGCTCTCATCTCCGTCGTACACAAAGCCGACCCGGATGCGGTCCATCTCCTCCGCCCTGCTTCTTGTCACATAATGAACCGCGTAAAAGATGCAGACGACGATGAGCGAGCTGATCAGCACGGTTATCTGTTCACGCTTCATCCGCTGCTCCTCCTTCTTTCTGCTCCGCCTGTTCCTGCTGTTCCGCCGGCTGTTCTTTCTGCTCCTTCTGCTCCGCCGGCTGTTCCTTCTGCTCCGCCGGCTGTTCTTTCTGCTCCTTCTGCTCTTCTTCCTGTCTCTTTCTGTGATGCTCCTCCGCGGCTTTGACCGCCTCCGTCTTTATCACTTCCGGGGCGCTGTCGCCGTAAATCATCTCAAGAGAAATCTTCCCCTCGTCCACGAGGGCCAGGAGGGCATCCACGACCACCGGGTCGAACTGCTTCCCCCGCCCCTTCTCAAACTCCCCGAGCACGTAGCCGAAATCGAGTTTTTTCCTGTAGACGCGGTTGGCCGTCATCGCGTCAAAGGCGTCCGCCACCCCGATAATCCTCGCGTAAAGCGGAATGTCCTCGCCGCTGATCCCGTTCGCATAGCCTCTTCCGTCGTACCTCTCGTGGTGATAGAGCGCTCCCTCCACCGCGTGTTCGACCAGTGTGAAGTCCTTAAGGATCTCGGCGCCGTGGGTCACGTGCGTCTTCATAATCGCGTACTCCTCATCCGTCAGACGGCCCGGCTTATTGAGAATCCGGTCGGGGATGCCGATCTTACCGATGTCGTGAAGCAGGGCGGCCTTTCTCAAATTCTCTCTTTCCTTCTCCTCCATGCCGAGCTTCTCCGCCAGAAGAACGGAATATTCCGATACTCTCTGCGAGTGCTGGCTCGTGTTGACATCCTTCGCGTCGACGGTCTTCGCGATCGCGAGAATCGTCTCATTGCCCATGCGCAGCTGTTCCTGCGCCCGCTCGAGGGCACGGGTCTGAGCAGCGAGCGCCCGGCGGATCCGCATGCGCGCGATAAACCAGGTAATCCATACCGCCGCGATCATGGCGACCGAGACCATGTACGCCACAAACCAGGGATTGTCGTAGATCTCCTTCTCCTTGAGGAAGCGGTAGGCGGTCTCCTCCATCACGTGCTCCCGGCCGCTGTCGAGAACCGACATGCGGAAGGTGTACTCCCCGGCCGGCAGGTTCGTGTATGTGATGGTCGAAAGCGCACTTAGCGGCACCTCCGTCGGAGTCGTATCGAACCCCTCCAGACAATACCGGACAACCGGCTCCTCGATGGTGTAGTTGATCACCTCAGGGACAATCTCCACCTTTCCGGTACCCCTGCTGATGGAGAGGACGCTGTCCCGCTCGATCCGGTTTTCGACCTGGTCGAGCAGCACCTTTGAGATCTTCATGCGGAAGGTCATCCGCTCCGACGTGTAATTCCCGGTATCAAACCGGATGACGCCGGTGTCCCCCGACATGTACAGGCGGTTTTCCCCGTCGACATAGTTCCAGGCGTTGGCCGTCAGGGAATCAATGAGCCCTCTCCTGCTGTCCAGCAGCTCAAACTGTACATCTTCCCTGCCGGAAAGAAGGGCCTCCTCATCCGTCACATAGATGCCGGCGCTTCCCAGAACGAAAAGCTTTCCGTCATCCCGGACGAACACATCATAATTATTGAAATACGGAAAACGGTCCAGCTCCCGGATCCGCTCATCCCCGCCCATATAACAGAGACTGTTGCTCGTGACAATATAATAACCGCGGTTGTTGCCCGCCGCGACCGTGCGGAGAACGATGCCGGAGGGCAGTCCCGACGACATGCCTCTCTGCCAGGCCACCTTTCCGCCCGATATTTTGGCCAGTCCGTCGCCGTCCGTGCCCACGAGAAGATCCCCTTCCGGCGTCTCGAGAAGGGAGAGCGCGACGGAATTGGCCAGTTCCTCCCCATAGAGATAACTTTCCGCCACCTTCCGCTCCCGGATCACAAAGACGCCGGTATTGCCGGACACGGCGACTCCCCCGTCTTTAAGCGGAATCACCACTCTCACGCGGTCACCCACGGGCCCGTTCCCGCTGTCATAAACATGCTGCTTTCCGCCGGGTTCCACCTCGATGAGGCCGTGCCCGTAGGTGCAGAGCCAGAGATTGTTGTCTGTATCCTTCCGTATACAGCGGATCCTGACTCCCTCCAGCTGCTTCGTCAGATCATTTTGAATCCGGGTGTGCTCATTTTCATCCACGATTCTGAGTCCGGAATCGGCCCCGAAATAAAAATAGCCGTCCCACTGCTCCACGGTGTTGACCACTTCCGGCTCCATGCCGGCCGCACTGAACACGTTCGCGAAGGGGGATTCCGAGAGCCGCAGCAGGCCCTGCCGCGAGGAGGTGAACCACAGATTGCCCTGATAGTCGATCTCCATGTTGTCGATGGAGTTGTTGAAGCTGCGGGTCTTGATCCCGTGCCAGACGCCCTTTCTGTCCAGATATCCGATCCCGTCGTCCGCGCACACGAAGGCGTCGCCCCGGTTATCGAAATAAATGCTGTTCACCTTGGCCGGCTCCCCGCACTCATAGGAGGCGCGGGGCGCAAAGCCGTTCTGCGTGAGGTCGTAGACCAGAACGCGCGCGTCCGAGGTCCCCGCGTACATTCTCCCGTCCTCCCGGAACTGCACGCAGGTGAAAATCTCCTTCTCCCCTCCCGGGGACAGCTGCTTCTGAATTGCGCCGTCCTTCAGGATAAACAGGGTGCCATCCGCGTCAACCGCGGCCACGTGGCCGAAATCGTTGGCGGAAATGCTCACCGCGGACCGGATTTCAGGAATCTGTCCCGTGAGATTAAGGCCTCCCTGCAGCGTCAGGAGCTGCAGCTCCCCGGTCGTTCCGACATAGTAATCTCCGTCCGCGGATCTCGTGACGCAGCGGACGGAATTGGACGGAAGCCCCGAAGAGGTATCCACCACATTGGTAATATTGTCATTGATGCAGAGGGAGAGACCCTTGTCATTCGTCCCGATCCACATCCTGCCCTCGTTATCGACATAGAGGCAGTTGACATTGTGTACGGAGCTGAAATTGTCCATCCACCGGAACTCCCTCCCGTTGTAGCGGTAGAGTCCCGCGTAGGTTCCGATCCAGAGGATGCCGTCGCCCGTCTGGACGATATCATTTGCCGTTCCCGGAGGGAGGCCCGAGTCGTTGCTGTAGACGGTCTGGACATAGCCGTTCAGATCAATGGGCTCCGCCACGGCATCCGAAGCGGATACGCGGGCCGGCAGACAGAGTGCGCAGGCCGCCGCGGCAAAGAAAACCAGCGCGGCGGAAATTCCCCCGGGTTTCTTTTTAAAGGGAATGATGCCCCTCCTCTTTAAAAATCTCACAAAATGAAGAAAAATGCAGAAAATCAGAAGAGTCGCGACCTTGTCGAGAAATTCGACATAGAACTGGCCGATGATGCCCGGAAGAGGATAGGGCACGCCTCTCTCCGTGAGAAAGCCGGTCACGCCGTCTCCCCAGAGATTGCCGGTACCCCCGCCGTAGAGAATGAGATTGAGGGGCGCGGAGACGATGAGAGAACCGAATGTCACCGCGACGCTCGTGGACAGCGCCCCGAAGGGATATTCCAGATATCCTTTTTTCGAGCATACACCGACCAGCACGCCGATCATAATACTGGTCAGCGCGTAAAAAATCGATTCAAAGCTCCATATGCCGAAGATCAGATTGCCGGCCGCGCCCACGACCGCACCGCAGAAAGGCCCCCCGGTGTAAGCCGCGAGAACCGTTCCGAAGGTATCCATCCAGACAGGGAGATTGCCCACTGCCGCAATTCTGCTCCCCCCGACATTCAGCAGTATGCAGATCACTGTAAATAAAAAAATCTGGATTGTTTTCCAGCGCTTCATACCCTTGCCCCCTGATTCCGCCTGTGGCGCAGGTGTCACCCTCAATAAGCAGCACCCTGTCACGGATTAAATTCGGAAAAATCAGAAAAAGTGAAAGCTGTAGTCACATTTTAGCACACGGCAAGAACCTTTTGAATAACCATTTTGAAAAAGAGCCGAAAAAATCGGCTCTTTTCCTGACAGGCGCTCAACCTGCCCACTTTCTATTAACAGTTTTCTCTTCCGGTTTCAGCCGATCTCCGCGTGCCAGTCCTGCAGTGAGCGGATCTCGCCGTCCCCGTTCTCCTTCACGAAGCGGATTCCCTCGGCCGCGGCTCTGGCGGCGGCGATCGTCGTGATGTAGGGGATCCTCGCCTTGATCGCGTTCTTTCTCAGATAGCTGTCGTCGTGAATGCTGTCCTTGCCCACCGGGGAATTGATGATGAGCTGGATCTTGTCATTCGCGATGAGGTCCAGAATATTGGGTCTTCCCTCATAGAGCTTGTTCACGCATTCGACCGGGATGCCCGCGGAGCGGATGAGCTCGCAGGTGCGGCCGGTCGACAGGATCTTAAAGCCGCACTCATGGAAGATCCGCGCGATCTCCGGCGCCTCCGGCTTGTCCTTTTTATTGACGGAAATGAGCACCGTGCCCTCAAGCGGAAGCACGCCTCCGGCCGCCTCCTGCGCCTTGTAGTAGGCCTCGCCCGTCGTGGCGGCGATGCCGAGCACCTCGCCCGTGGAGCGCATCTCGGGTCCCAGCACCGGGTCGACCTCCTGGAACATGTTGAAGGGGAAGACCGCCTCCTTCACCCCGAAGAAGGGGATCCTGCGCTCCGACAGGGCGCTGACCGGGGACGTCCGTCCCGTGATCGGGGCCGTGATGATATCCGTCGCGATCGGGACCATGCGGATTCCGCAGACCTTGGAGACGAGCGGCACGGTTCTCGACGCCCTCGGATTCGCCTCAAGGACGTAGACCCTGTCATTTTCAATCGCGTACTGCATGTTCATAAGGCCGACGACGTGCATCTCCTCGGCGATCTTCCGCGTGTATTCCTTGATCGTCTCAAGGTGCTTCTCCGGGATGTGCTTCGAGGGCACGATGCAGGCGGAGTCGCCGGAGTGAATGCCGGCAAGCTCGATGTGCTCCATCACGGCGGGGACATAGGCGTGCGTGCCGTCACTGATCGCGTCCGCCTCGCACTCGAGCGCGTGATTCAGGAAGCGGTCGATCAGGATCGGGCGGTCGGGCGTCACGCCGACAGCCGCCTTCATGTAGTCCTCCATCGCCGCGTCGTCATAGACGACCTCCATGCCGCGCCCTCCGAGAACGTAGGACGGGCGGACCATGACCGGATATCCGATCTCACCCGCGATCTTCTGCGCCTCCTCCACGGTCGTCGCCATGCCGGACTCGGGCATGGGGATCTCCAGTTTCTCCATCATGCCCCGGAACAGGTCGCGGTCCTCGGCGAGGTCGATCACCTCGGGCTGCGTGCCCAGAATCTTCACGCCGTACTTCTTGAGGTCCGCCGCCAGATTGAGCGGCGTCTGTCCGCCGAACTGCGCGATCACGCCGAGCGGCTTCTCCTTCTCATAGATGGAGAGGACGTCCTCCAGCGTAAGGGGCTCGAAGTAGAGCTTGTCCGATGTGTCGTAGTCCGTGGACACGGTCTCCGGATTGCAGTTTACGATGATGGTCTCAAAGCCGAGCTCGCGGAGCGACTTGGCCGCGTGGACGCAGCAGTAGTCGAACTCGATGCCCTGGCCGATGCGGTTGGGGCCGCCGCCCAGAATCATGATCTTGGGGCGGTCTGTCTTGACCTCGTCGTTGTCCGGCGCGCAGTATGTCGAATAGTAGTAGGCGCTGTCCTCCGTGCCGCTCACATGCACCGCGTCCCAGCTCTCCGTGATTCCGAGCGCCGTGCGGCGGCTGCGGATCTCCTCCTCCGGCAGATCCAGGATCTGGGCAAGATACTTGTCAGAGAAGCCGTCCCGCTTCGCGCGGATCAGGGCCTCATCCGTCAATGTCTCCGCGGAAAGCAGGGCCTCCTCCTCAAGAACGAGCTCGCGCATCTGCTCTATGAAGTAGTGCTTGACCTTTGTGAGGCGGTGGATCTCGTCCGCGGATGCGCCCTTCCGCAGGGCTTCATACATAATAAAATGCCGGTCGCTGGGAATACCGACCAGGAGCTTCAGGAGCTCCTCCTTCGACATCCCGTGATAATTCTTCACAAAACCGAGACCGTAGCAGTCCTTCTCCAGAGAGCGGATCGCCTTCTGGAAGGCCTCCTTGTAATTCTTTCCGATGCTCATGACCTCGCCCACGGCGCGCATCTGCGTACCCAGCTGGTCACTTACGCCCTTGAACTTCTCGAAAGCCCAGCGGGCGAATTTGACCACCACGTAGTCTCCGTCCGGGACGTATTTGTCGAGAGTGCCGTATTTTCCGCAGGGAAGCTCCGCGAGCGTAAGACCCGTCGCGAGCTTGGCGGATACGAGGGCGATGGGGAAGCCCGTCGCCTTGGACGCGAGGGCGGACGACCGGGACGTCCGGGGGTTGATCTCGATGACCACAACGCGGCCGCTCACCGGGTCGTGGGCGAACTGCACGTTGGTTCCGCCGATGACGCCTATGTGCTCGACGATCTTATAGGACTGTCTCTGCAGTTCCTTCTGCAGCTCCTCGCCTATGGTGAGCATGGGAGCCGTGCAGAAGGAGTCACCGGTATGCACGCCGACCGGATCCACATTTTCGATGAAGCAGACCGTGATCATGTTGTTGTCCTTATCGCGGACAACCTCGAGCTCGAGCTCCTCCCAGCCGAGAATGGACTCCTCGACCAGCACCTGATGAATCAGGGAGGCCTGCAGCCCGCGCGCGCAGACCGTCTTCAGCTCATCGCGGTTGTAGACGAGGCCGCCGCCCGCGCCGCCCATCGTGTAGGCGGGGCGGAGAACAACGGGATAGCCCAGGTCATCCGCGATGGCGAGCGCCTCCTCCACGGAGTATGCCACCTCGGATCTGGCCATCTCGATGCCGAGACTGTTCATGGTCTCCTTGAACTCGATCCGGTCCTCGCCGCGCTCGATCGCGTCGACCTGCACGCCGATGACCTTGACGCCGTAGCGGTCAAGAATGCCCTTCTTATAAAGTTCCGAACA
>CAYLHR010000067.1:0-10870 GCA_964383335.1 uncultured Lachnospiraceae bacterium | reverse complement strand
TGCCTTCTGCCCAAGGCACGCCTCCGGGTTGGCCCGGCGACCTCGCAATCCGCCTGACGCGGCCAACCGAGTTCTGTCGCTGGCCTGACAGCAAGGTTTTCGCTGCCTTCTGCCCATATTGCGCCTCCGGGATGGCCTGAGAACCTTGATTTTTGCCTTCCCCGGCCAGGAGTGCTCTGCCGTTGGCCTGTCAGCAAGGTTTTCACTACTTTCTGCTCAGGGAAGAAACAGTCCTGATTCACAAACCACAGTATGCGAATCACCCACCCGCCGCCCCGCGGAAAGGAGCAGCCATGAAATTCAGACCCTGTATCGACATCCACAACGGAAAAGTAAAGCAGATCGTCGGCAGCTCCCTGCGGGACGAGGGAGACACGGCGGAGGAGAATTTCGTCTCGGTCATGAGCGCGCGGGAATACGCGGAAATGTTCCGCAGGGACGGGCTTTCGGGCGGACACGTGATCATGCTGAACCGGAAGGACTCCGCCTTTTTCGAGGAGACGAAGCGGGAGGCTCTGTCGGCCCTTGCGGCCTGGCCGGGGGGACTTCAGATCGGGGGCGGCGTGACGCCGGAGAACGCGGAGGAGTACCTGCGGGCTGGGGCGGGGCATGTGATCGTGACGTCGTATGTGTTCCGGGATGGCCGCATTTTGAGAGACCGGCTGGAGAAGCTGGTCCGCGCGGCCGGGAAGGAGCATCTGGTGCTGGATCTTTCGTGCAGGAAAAAGCCGGAGGACGGGCGTTACTACGTGATGACGGACCGCTGGCAGACTTTTACGGACACGGAGGTCGTGCCGGAGCTCTTCTTTGAGCTGTCCGCCTCCTGTGATGAGTTCCTGATTCACGGGATCGGCGCGGAGGGCAGGGGACAGGGCATCGACGGCGATCTGGTCCGGCTGCTCGGTGAGACCGTCCGGTCGTGGCCGGCCGGGAGCTGCGCCCCGGCATTTACCTATGCGGGCGGCATAAGGGACCTCGGGGATATAAGAAGAATCAATGAACTGGGGGACGGGAGGATCGATTATACGGTCGGTTCGGCCCTGGATCTTTTCGGAGGGGCTCTTCCGTATTCATCTCTTATATAAGGATAGTGAATCATCAATAAAAAGTTGGCATAGGGGTCTTATCTGTCATATAATAGACTGGTAGGACTCTTTTTTTGTGACGACTGGATATGATTTCTGACGGACCGCGATGACGCGGCTGCGGCAGAGAGGGATAATCTCGGGAGCAGAGGAATCTATGAAGTATAAACGGTTGGGCGAGATGCTTGTGGACGTCGGCGTGATCTCGGAGGAGCAGCTGCAGCAGGCGCTCAATATGCAGAAGGGATCGGGAAAGCGCCTTGGCACGGTTCTCGTGGATGAGAAGTTCATCACGGAGACGCAGCTCGTCGAGACACTGCGCATGCAGCTTGGTATCGATTTTATCGATCTCAACAAGGCGAGGATCGAGCCGTCCATGGTGAACCTGGTTCCGAAGACGATCGCCAGATCGAACCGCGTCGTACCCGTGAAGCTGGTACGGGATACGCTGTATCTCGCGATGGAGGATCCGCTCAATTTCCCCGCACTTGAGACGGTGCGCAATACGACGAAGAAGCGGGTTGTCCCGATGATCGCCTATTCGCAGTCCGTGGAACGCGCCCTCACGGTTCTCTATGAGAACGAAGGCGCGGCCAGGGCCATGGAGGAGATGCGGGAGGAAGGCGGCTTCAGCTCCGTTGAGGAGCGGTCCGGGACGGTGCTGGACAGCGAGGATTCGAATGCCGCTCCGACGGTTAAGCTCGTCAATTCCATACTGGAGCGGGGCATTACCGAGCGGGCGTCCGATATTCACATCGAACCCAGAGAAAGTGAGACAGCCGTCAGGATCCGCGTCGACGGGAGACTGAACCACATACTGGATATACCAAGGGATCTGTCGGCTGCCGTCATCTCGAGATTCAAGGTGATGGCGGGCATGAATATCGCCGAGCGGAGGATCCCTCAGGACGGCCGGGCGGTCGTCCACCGGGCGGACGGGACGGATATCGATATGCGTCTTAACTCCCTTCCCACGATATACGGTGAGAAGATCGTGATCCGTCTTCTTATGCGGGACAAGTCCACTTTGAACCGCGGCGGAATCGGAATTACGGAGAGGGACAACGCGAAGTTCGACCGCATTTTGAAAAATACCAGCGGTGTGGTCCTGATCGTCGGACCGACGGGATCCGGCAAGACATCCACGCTGTATACGATGATTCACGAGCTGAAGTCCGAGAGGGTCAACATGATCTCACTGGAGGATCCGGTGGAGTTCCAGATCGACGGCGTGACGCAGGTGGCGATCAATGAGAAGGTGGGGCTCACCTTTGCGAGCGCGCTCCGGGCGTGTCTCCGTCAGGATCCGGATATCATCTGCATCGGAGAGATCCGGGACGGCGAGACGGCGGAGATCGCCATGCGGGCCGCCATGACCGGCCATCTGGTCCTGTCCACGATTCATACGGAGGACACGGTCTCCGCGATCGACCGCCTGAAGGATATGGGTGTTGAGCCCTACCTCATCGCCGGGGCTGTGAGAGGCATCGTCTCCCAGAGGCTGGTGCGCCGGATCTGCCCGAACTGCAAAACGGAAGCGGAGCCGGATCCCGATCTGCTGGATCTGGCGGGAATGGACAGGATGGTGTCGGAGGCGCGCGGAAGAGGGGAAGAGCTGCATTTTTACAGGGGTAAGGGCTGCCACATGTGTTTCGATTCCGGCTACCGCGGAAGAACCGGCGTGTTCGAGATCCTTCCCGTGAACGCGCGCTTAAGAGAGCGGATCTCGCAGGGTGTAAGCGGGAGCGAGCTTCGGAGAGAGGTGTACGCGGATCCCGCCTTCGTGCCCATGATCACCAACGGGAGAGAGCTCGCCCTGCAGGGAATCACGACGGTGGAGGAGCTCGTCCGGACGATTATTACAGTGGAGTGATTGCAGTCCGGACGGTTATTACAGTGGAGTGAGTGCAGTCCGGGTGAGTGCAGCCCGGGTGACTGCAGCTGAAGAAGAGAGGATCCGGACGATATCCGTACAATGACTTTCGGTGAGTGAGGAGGAGCCGTATGCGTCTTAAGACCGAGGAACTGATCACAAAGGCGAGGGAGAGCAGGGGATCGGATGTGCATCTTGCATGCGGCGTTCCGCCCAAGGTCCGCGTGGACGGCCGTCTGCAGAATCTGACGGATGAGCCGCTCACCCGCGGAGACTGCGAGGAATACGCGAAGGAGCTGGCGCCGGACCTCTATGAGGAGATCGCGAAGATCGGGGAGCTGGATCTCTCCGGGACGATCGCGGGTTCCCGCGTGCGCGTCAATCTCTTCCGGCAGCAGGGCTGCGTGTCCGCGTCGCTGCGTATTCTGAGCGACCGCATTCCGAGGATTCAGGATCTGGGACTTCCGGAGCTCGTGAACCGGTTTCCGACCTGGCAGAAGGGAATTATCCTCGTGACGGGCGAGACGGGATCCGGAAAATCCACCACGCTCGCGGCCATTCTGGATGAGATCAATCACACGAGGCGCGAGCACATCATCACGCTCGAGGACCCGATTGAATATATGTACACACCTGACCTCTGCCTCATCAATCAGAGAGAGGTAGGGAGAGATACCAGGAGCTACGCGGACGGACTCCGCGCGATTCTCCGCGAGGACCCGGACATCATCCTGATCGGTGAGATGCGTGACGGGGAGACCATCGAGACCGCGCTCACGGCGGCGGAGACCGGACACCTGGTTTTCGCGACCCTGCATACGAATTCGGCGGCGGACAGCGTGGACCGCATTGTCGGCACATTTCCGGCGGACCGCCAGCCGCAGATCCGGCTCCAGCTCTCCACCTGCCTGAAGGCGGTGCTCTCCCAGCAGCTGCTTGTGCGGAAGGGAGGAAAGGGCCGGTGCGCGGCCTGCGAGGCCATGCTGGTCACGACCGCGATCAAAAACCTGATCCGGGAGGGCAAGACGCCTCAGATGCAGTCCTCCATCCTGGCCTCCTCGAAGGAGGGAAGCATCACCATGGACAACTGTCTCCTTAAGATGGTCCGCGAGGGAATGATCACGGCGGAGACGGCGGTGGAGGCCGCCGCGGATCCGGAGTACGTGGGCGCCCAGACCGGCGTGCCGGTGATGTCCCAGGGAGGCAGGGCCGGCGGAGTGCAGGGAGGCGGGGATCCCGGAAAGAGGAGCAGATTTTCAGGATTCTCCGGCGGAACCTATCAGCCGATCCGGTAAATGCAGATAACGTAACATTGGAAGGAGCGGGGCTTGATTACTTATAAATATTCCGCCCTCTCTCGGGACGGGGCGAAGGTGAGCGGCGTCATGGACGCGATTGACGAGTACACCGCGGTCGCGAAGATCAAGGCGCAGTATCCCGTCGTCCTTAAGATAGAGGAAGTCAGAAAAAGTGAATTCAGAAGCTTCCTGAGTCAGGACATCAACAAGAAGGTGGACGCGAAGGCCCTCTCCGTGATGTGCTCCCAGTTCGCCATCATGCTGCAGTCGGGCATGAATATCGCGTCCTGCATGGAGATGATCGGCAATCAGACGGAGGACCGGAAGCTGAAGAGGATGCTGCAGCTCTCCGCGGCGGACGTCGCGCAGGGCGTGTCCGTGGCGACCGCCTTTGAGAAGAACTGCGAGGGGCTCCCCGTGACCTTCATCGAGACGGTGCGGGCGGGTGAGATATCCGGTACCCTGGAGACCTCCTTCCGCACGCTCGAGGGCTACTACGCCAAATCCTATCAGCTGAGGCAGAAGGTGCGGTCGGCTATGACCTATCCCGTCTTCGTCCTTATCATAGCCGTGATCGTGCTGCTGATTATCATGGTAAAGGTCATGCCGACCCTGACCGCGGTGTTCGCGGACCTGGGCGGCGAGCTTCCCGCCATCACGCGCTTTATGATCGCCATGTCCGATTTCTTCAGCAGGTGGTGGGCACTCATGGCCGGTCTCATTCTGGCAGCCGTGATCGGCATCACGCTGTGGAAGCGGACGGAGAAGGGAAAGCCCGCCTGGGCGAAGCTGATGCTCCGCCTTCCGGTTCTCGGCAATATCAACTCCCTGAACGGGGCCGCCCAGTTCGCCAACACCATGGCGGCGCTCCTTCAGGCGGGGCTTTCCGTGAGCAGCGCGCTCATGGTGACGAGCAGGACCATAGACAACGAGCTTCTGGCGCAGGAGCTCCGCAGAATCGTGGAGAAGGTGGAGGTCGGGTACCGCCTCGGCGAGTGCATGCGCCAAAGCGAGGTGTTCCCCGAGATTCTGACCGAGATGACGGCGATCGGCGAGGAGACCGGTGAGCTTGAGAGCACGCTTGAGGTGATCGGCAGGTATTACGCGAATGAATCGGACTACGCCGTCACCCAGGCGATCGGGAAGCTGGAGCCCGCGATTATGGTGGTCATGGCCCTCTTTACGGGATTTATCGTGATCTCGATCTATCTGCCCATGTTTACGATGTATGATCTGATGTGAGGCTGGGTGCGGGCGGTGAGTAGAATAAAGAAAATGCTCCGGTCGGAGAGGGGACAGGTCTCGCGGCGCGAGGTGCTGCTCATTTTCCTGATCGCGCTCATGATTCTGTTTTTTGCCGTCGAGGGCGGAAACTGGTACAGGGTGCGCATCGAGCGGGGCAACGACAAGATGATGGTGAATACCGCGGAATCCGTCGCGCTGATCAATTCCGGCGGCGGGATGAGCTGTGTGGTCGGCGACTGCCCGGGCGGAGGCTCCGGGGGAACATGTTCCCACTGGAACGGCAGGGTCTACGTGGGGTATTTTGATCACGTCGGCAACAGGATTGTCGGGCAGAAGACAGAAGGGTATAATGAAAATCCGGTCATGGAAGCGGACGGACAGACCTATTACGGCAGCCGGGGCACGATGGTGATCCGGGCCGAGTGCGGTGAGGGGGAGGTGCGGCTCTCCTGGGTGGAAGGAAAAAAGTGATCCCGGCTCTCTTATGCGGAAGAGAGAAGATGATCGGGCTCTTTGATGAGAAAGCGGGGAGGCGGAGAGACAGCGGATGATATTGTATGAGGATCCCGCCATTATGTGGTTTTCCCTGGCAGCGGCGGCGGTGCTCGGCGCCGTGTTCGGCAGCTTCATTAACTGCGCCGCCTGGCGGACGGCACACGGGGAGAGCTTTCTTACGGGGAGGAGCCGGTGCGCGCTCTGCGGGCACTTGCTGGGTCCGGCGGATCTCGTGCCCGTGATCAGCTATCTCGCGCTCGGCGGCAGGTGCCGGTACTGCGGGGAGAAGATCTCTCCGCGCTACATGCTGACGGAGCTCGCCATGGCGGCCGCTTTTGTCCTCTGCCTTCTGAGATTTGATCTCAGCGGACAGGCTTTAAGGGGAATGGGATTTGCCGTTATACTTCTCGGGCTCTCTCTCGTCGATCTCGAGATTTTCGAAATCCCGGACGGATTTCTCATCGCGGGCATCATCTGGTGGGTTCTTACCGTGCCTCTATGCGCGGTCGTCGGGCAGGGCATCGCGGCTCAGCTTAAGAGCGCGCTTCCCGGCGCATTTGCGATCTCGTGCGGGATGCTCGCGCTCTCGCTTATATTTGACAAAGTCACGGGGAAGGAGTCTTTAGGCGGAGGCGATATCAAGCTGTTCTTCATGACGGGGCTGTATCTCGGGCCCGCGGGCGGACTGCTGCAGCTGATCTGCGCCTGCCTGACCGGTCTTCTGTTCTCGGCTGCGGTGAAGAAGGAGCGCATTCCCTTCGGACCTGCGATTTCGCTCGCTGCTTTTTTGGCGCTGATTGCCGGGGGACCGGTCATCAGCTGGTATATGGGATTATTTCTTTAGAATCTGAAAACGGACAGGAGAAGCGGACATTATGGCAAAGAACTCGTATGTCGGAGTTGAGGCCGGCTCCGGCTGCCTCAAGATCGCGGAGACCAGAAACGGAACCGTCGTGCGCTTCGCGGCGGAGGACATGCCGGACGATATGGTGCGGAACGGAGAGATTGTCCAGTGGGAGGCGCTGGGCGATTTCCTGAAGGACAGCCTGAAGAAAAACGGCATCTCCGGAAAGCGCGGCGCCGTCGTCGTCCCGGATTCCCTCACCTTTACGAGGCGCGTCCGGATGCCGGCCATGAGTGCGGCTCAGCTGGAAGTAAACCTTCCGTATGAGTTTCACGATTTCATATCCGATGACAAAGAAAAATACATCTACGACTACGCCATGGTCGGCCTTCTGAAGGACGAGGACGGCGTAGTCCGGGAGATGGATCTGCTGGGAGCTGCGTGTTCCCGGGAGCTCATGGATAATTACAATCAGATGTTCCGGCGGGCGGGGCTTAAGCTTGCGGTCGCGGCGCCGGACAGCCGGGCGTCCGGAAATATTTTCCGGAAGATCGCGCCGCAGCACACGGATGAGGATTTTGCCCTGCTTGATCTCGGCGCCTCGGCGACGAGGATTGATATCTACTCCCGCGGCATCTACTCCGTGACGAGGAGCATCGAGGCGGGGACGTCCGCCGTGGCGGGGGCGATCGCGGAGCTGGCCGGGTGCGACAGGCACATCGGGGAGCTGTATATGCGCGAGGACAGGGAACATGTCCTGGAGTCGGAGACCTGCCGCGATATCTACGGCGGGATCGCGATCGACGTCATGCGGGCGATCAACTATTATACCTTCGAGAATCCGGACAACAGTCTGGAGACGCTTTATTATTACGGCGGAGGCTCACACATCGCCCCGCTGCTTTCGGATATCCGGGAGACGATTCCTCTGGAAATGAAGCCGCTCGCGGCTCTCGCGGAGGATCCCCTGCTGCAGACGGCGCTCATGAACGGGCCTGCCGCGGTCGGCATCTGCTGGAACGGAGAATAAGGCTTTTCGGAGCCCGGAGAGGAGGAAGGGATATTGGCCTCGAAAGAAGAGAAGAACGTATCCGTCTTTAAAAAGGATAAGTCGGGGGATCAGAAGATGCGCGCGGTCCGGTATCCGGACAAGACGACCATCAATCTTGCCCGTTTTGACACCGGAAAAAGGAGAAAAAGGAGTCTGCTGCTTTACGCCGCAGTGGTGATCGCTGCGCTCGCGTTCGGAAAGTTTGCCGTATACGACCGGATCGGGAGCCTCCTTAAGGCGCAGGCCGAGTATGCCGCGCTGCAGGATCAGGTCGCGGTCGTCCAGGCGGAAAACGCGCGCTACGGCGCCGTGAAGGAGGAGTACGACAAGGTCACGGACTGGTATATGACGGACGAGGAGAAGCAGGTCGCGGACAAGATGGACATCCTCGATATGGTGGAGGAGGATGTCGCTCCCTACGTCGGGATCCGCCGGATCAGCGCCGCGGGAAATATCGTTACGATCGAGACGGCCGAGACCACTCTCGACACCGTATCCCGCTCTCTCGCGAAGCTGCAGGCGGATGCGCGGAACACCTCCGCCACGCTCACCACGACGTCCGCCTCGAAGACGAAGGAGGCGGACAAGGTCATGGCCGTATTTGTCATCACCTACGCGGGAGAGGGCGCTCCGGAGAGCGAATCCATGTCGGAGGAGGAGAAGCAGGAGCTTCTCGGGCAGCTGCTTGAAGAGACGGGAGGTGAGGCCTGATGCTGAACCGTGAGTTTACTGTGCGGGAGAAGATTCTGCTTGCGATCTGTTTCGTGCTTGCGGTCGGAGTCTTCTATTATCAGTTCGTCTATAAGGGAATCAATCAGAGCATCGAGCGCTTCGCGACGGGTCCCCTTGAGGAACAGCTCGAGGAGGAACAGGCGAAGGCGGCCGCCATCCGGAAGATGGAGGATGCCATCGCGCGTGAGCGGGGCAGGACCCGGGGCGAGCTCACCGTGTACAACAACCTGGCGGCCGAGGTGGCTTTTATCGGCGGGATCCTGGACAGCCGCGCGGACAGCGTGAGCCTTACCTGGAAAAGTCCGACGCTGGACGGGACGACGGTGAGAAGACTGGTCGACGTGTCCTTCAGGGCGGGGAGCTATGAAGAATTCACGGAGATCCTCCGCGCCTTCCGGGAGTGTCCGTACCGCTGCCTCATCGGCGATATCAATGTGAGTGCGGTGTCAAGGGATAAGGGGAGATCCGCGGCCAATGCCGGACTTGCGGACACGGACAGTGTGTCCGCGGCTTTCAGCGTGACCTTTTTTGAGACGGTCACGGGGGCGGAATCGACGGAGGGCCTCGTGACGGAGAAGGTGAGCGGACCCGGGGAGCAGGGCGCGCTCGAGGAGCGGGCGAAGGCCTATCAGGACAGCTGAAAAAAGAGCGGTACAGCTGCGAAAACGAACAGGAAAAGAGAAAGGGAACCCGGCAGTCTGCAGGTTTAAGGCGGCCGGGTTTTTTATATGCCGTGGTTTGGCGGGAGAGAAAGGGAACGGCGGTAACAAATATGAAAAGAATGTGAAAAATACAGGGCAATTCGTGACCAAATGACGCGAAATCGATTGAATCAGCGGGACTCTTATGGTATTCTAATATTGGGAAAAAAGCATCTTTCAGAAGACGGATAATCAGCTGGTACAGGTTGAGAAATGATGAAGAAGAACAGAAAGATACCGTCACTGTTTTATGAAAAAATGCTGAAGATCAGGCGGAATACCTGCGTGTCCGCCTTACTCGCCGCCGCGGTCGTACTGGTTATGAGCGCGGGCCTTGCCGCGCCCGCCGCGGCGCCCCTTGCCGTGTACGCGCAGGCAGACGGGGAGGGCACAGCAGCGGCGGAAGCAGCGGGAACTGCCGGAGCGGGGGAAATCGCAGCGGGGGAAATCGCAGCGGCGGAAGCTGCGGGAACTGCCGGAGCAGGGGAAATCGCAGCGGAGGAAATCGCAGCGGAGGAAATCGCAGCGGCGGAAGAGGACCTGACGGTGGAGGTGCCGGACGGCCAGGAGGCTGCGGCCGGCGGCGAAAGCGACCGGCCGGAGCGGGACGGAGAGAGCGCAGACGGAGAGACGGAGGCGGGACAGAATCCGGGAGAAGAGACGGATGAGACAGACGCCTCCCGGCGGGACGCGTTTCCGGAGCAGACGTTTGATGCCGGTACTGCCGAGATGCATGTTCACGTTCTGGCGCCGGCAGGCGCGTTTCCGCGCGGCACGTCCATGCACGTGGCGGACGTGGCGGATGAGAATTCTGTCGGGCTGATCGCGGACGGCGTGGACCGTCCGGAGAATGTGGCGGCCGTGAAGGCCGTCGATATCCGCTTCGAGAACGCGGAGGGGGAGGAGATCGAGCCTCTGATTCCGATCCGCGTGACCATGACTCCGTCCTATCCGGAGGAGATCCCGGAGGGAACGGGAGATCCGCTTGTCGTCCATCTCCTGGACGACGGGTCCGCGGAGGCCCTTTCCGGAAATCCTGCGCCGGAAGATCCGGCGGCGGATCCCGGGGACGCGGGAGCTGCCTTTGAGGCGGATGATTTTTCTGTGTATGCGCTTGTGTATGTTATAGAGTATTCGGGAGAAGATGAGGATCCGTCTGTACGCACTGCTGTCTGCGGCGATTATGAGATCTCCGTGACCTTCGGAAGCGAGTCGGGCATCCCCTCTGACGCCGAGCTTTATGTATCGGAGATCAAAGAGGGAGAGGCTGGCTACGAGGATTATGTGGCTCAGTCCGCCGCTGCATTGGGTGAAAAGCCTGAAAATCTGGCGTTTGCGAGACCTTTCAACATCACTCTGAAGAACCCTCAGACAGGCGAGGAATACCAGCCAAACGGGAACGTTACAGTTACCATCGAACTGCTGAAGGACGATTTGAATAGTTATGCGTCGGTGGATGTTGTCCATATCCCTGACGGGGCCGGTGAGGAAGCCCAGGTCATGGATTCAACCGTGTACGGAGAATCCGTTGAGTTCGAGACAGATG
>CAYLHR010000066.1:10503-10877 GCA_964383335.1 uncultured Lachnospiraceae bacterium | reverse complement strand
CGGAGCCCGCTCCGCGTTTTGGAAGAAGGAGGAGTTATCATGGAATACAGAACACATGGAACCTGCTCCCGGGCGATCAATTTCGATATCGTCGACGGCAAAGTTACCGGCGTCCGCTTCCAGGGCGGCTGCAACGGCAACGCGAAGGGCATCGCGGCCCTCGTCGAGGGCATGGACGCGCGCGAAGTAATTGAAAAGCTGGAGGGCACAAAATGCGGCTTCAAGCCGACTTCATGTCCCGACCAGCTTGCACACGCACTGAAGGAAGCTCTTCAGGGATAAAGATTCCCGCCGGGCATAACGTCCGGCGTTTTTTATTTCTGAAAAAAAACCCGCCCTGAAAACCCTTTTCCAAAGACCGCCTGCAAAGGCGT
>CAYLHR010000066.1:0-10493 GCA_964383335.1 uncultured Lachnospiraceae bacterium | reverse complement strand
CCATTTATCAGCAAGCATATTGATCTGATCGGCAAATTTTGCCAGATCCTTGTTCGCCATTCCCTGGCTGTCCTTTGCGATGGCCAGCAGCTGCTGTGCCGCATTTTCGAGGCGGTTGTATACCGACATCGACTTGATCTTCGACGCCTTGTGCCGCTCCTGTCCGTCCGGAATCGGCTGGCCGAGGGCGTCGCGCTTCACGTAGGGGATGCCCTCCGTCATCTTCAGGCAGCTGTTCGCCGCCAGATCCAGACAGTGCCGGAGTACGGCGCGAATGTGTCATATCCGCAGCGCTCCTTCAGAAGGTCCGCGAAAATCTGCGTGACCGTATCTTCCCCGTGCACCACGAAGACCTTCTTCGGCTTTTCCTTAAATGCGGCGGCCCAGTCCAGCAGGCCCTCGCGGTCCGCGTGTCCGGAGATGCCGGGAAGGAAGAGCACCTCCGCCTCCACCTTTATGGTCTCGCCGAAGAGAGTGACCTCCTTCGCGCCCCCGATGAGAGAGCGTCCCAACGTGCCCTCCGCCTGATAGCCCACGAAGAGGACCGTCGACTCCGGGCGCCAGAGATTGTGCTTCAGGTGGTGCTTGATGCGCCCCGCCTCGCACATGCCGCTCGCGGACAGAATGACCTTGGGCTCCTCAATCGTGTTGATGAACTTTGACTCGTCCGAGGTGAGGGAGAGCCGCAGATCCGGAAACGCGATGGGGTTGATGCCCTGCGCCACATAGGCGGCCGCCTCCTCGTCGAAGCAGTCCGCGGCGTGCTTGTTGAATATTCCCGTCGCCCGCACGGCAAGAGGGCTGTCCACATAGACGGGGAAGCCGTCATGCCCTTTCACGAGCCCCTCTTCCTTGATCTGTCTAAGGAAATACAGCAGCTCCTGAGTGCGCCCCACCGCGAACGACGGCACCACCACGTTGCCGCCCCGGTCGAAGGTCCTCTGAATCACCTTCGCGAGCTCCGCCTTGTAGTCGGGCCGGGTCGTCCCGTGGCTGCGGTCCCCGTAGGTCGACTCGATGATCAGATAATCCGTCTCGTCGATTTTCTGAGGATCGCTGATCAGGGGCTGGAAGGTGTTTCCGATATCGCCCGAGAAGACGAGCTTCGTCTCCTGCCCGTTCTCCGTGACCCATACCTCAATCGCCGAGGAGCCGAGCAGGTGCCCGATATCGGTAAAACGGATGCGGATTCCCTCCGCGACTTCAATGACGCGGTTATACTCACATGGCACAAAGCGGCGGCAGATCCGCTCGGCGTCCTCCGTCGTGTAGAGCGGGACAAAGGGAGGCAGGCCCTTCCGCTTTCCCTTGCGGTTGCGCCACTCCGCTTCAAACTCCTGAATGCCGGCGGAGTCAAGGAGCATGATATTGCACAGGTCCGCGGTCGCCCGCGTCGAATAGATCTTCCCGTGAAACCCCCGCGCCCCGAGAAGCGGAAGCAGCCCCGTGTGATCGATATGCGCGTGCGTCACGAAGACAAAGTCAACGTCGCCCGCGCTCACGGGAATCTCCGTATTCTCGTACAGGTTTCTGCCCTGCTCCATCCCGTAGTCCACGAGAATTCTCTTCCCCGCGGCCTCCAGATAATGACAGCTGCCTGTCACCTCGTGATCCGCTCCGATAAAAGTCAGCTTCACTGCGCGCCTCCTTTCCGCAGCTCCTCTATGAGACCGATGATAATCCCGGCCGCATCTGTCCCGCTGCTTTCTTCCATCTTTCCGCGGTAGATCTCTCTCTCTTCCCAGAGCTTTTTCACCGCACCGGTCAGCACCTCTTCCGTCATCTGCTCCTCATCGATCACCACCGAGAACCCCTGCTTCTCAAAAGAGGCCGCGTTCAGGATCTGATCGCCCCGGCTGGCCCTTGCGGGAAGCGGGATCAGAATGTTGGGCTTTCTGAGCGCGAGCAGCTCGCAGATCGCGTTCGCGCCTGCCCTGGAAATCGCCAGGTCAGCCAGAGCGAAGAGGTCCGGCAGCTCCTCCGAGATATACTCGAACTGCACATATCCCGGTATTCCCTCGCAGGCGGCATCCTTCTTGCCCCTGCCGCACAGGTGAATCACCTCAAAATCGGTGAGCAGGGACGGGAGTGCCGATCTCACGGCTTCATTGACGGCCTGGGCGCCGAGAGAGCCGCCGATCACGAGAATCACCGGCTTATTTCCGGAAAGGCCCGTAAACGCGAGCGCCCGCTCCCGGCTGCCCGCGAGAAGCTCCGGCCTGATCGGCGTTCCCGTAAGGACCGCCTTGTCGTCCGGAAGTTTGTCCATGGTCTCCGGAAAATTGCAGCACACCTTCGCTGCCAGCGGGATGCAGAGCCGGTTTGCAAGCCCGGGCGTCATATCGGACTCATGGCAGATCACCGGAATCCGGAGCCCGTGCGCCGCCCGGACGACCGGAACACTCACGAAGCCGCCCTTCGAGAACACGATGTCGGGACGGATCCTCCGGAGGGCCTGTTTCGCCTCCGCGATTCCCTTCAGCACCCGGAAGGGATCCGAAAAATTCTTAATATCAAAATAGCGGCGGAATTTTCCCGTCGCGATTCCCGTATACGGAACGCCCAGATCCTCAATCAGCGTCTTCTCGATTCCGTCGTAGGAGCCGATGTAGTGGATCTCATATCCCAGTTCCTTAAGTCTCGGGATGAGCGCCATGTTCGGGGTCACATGCCCGGCGGTTCCTCCGCCGGTCAGAACAATTTTTTTCATTAAAGTCTCCTGGTTTCTGATTTTTCATTTTCCCCACTATAATAACACAAGTCGGCTTGCTGTATAATATCAACAATAGGGAAAACAGCCCCGGCCGGAAAAAACCTCCGGCAATAAATGAGGATCAGGCGTAAGTTTCCCGCAGATATTCAGAATCTCAGAAAAATAATGGATTTGGTCAGGGATTGTATGTCAAAGTACGGGATCAAAGACCGTGACTGCAACAAGGCGATGCTTACCGTGGAAGAAGCGGCAGGAAGCCTGATCAGCCACCGCAGGGCGGAGGACAGCGGGTCCCCCGGAGAGCTGTACATTTTCGTCAGGGGATTTCTGGGAACTGTCAGCATAGAGCTGTCCTTAAAGGGAGAAGAATACTCTCTTGAAAACAATATGGCATCCATTACGCTGAATGAGGACCGGGAGCCGGTCGATGACATTCAGGATTCCATCCGGAAGATCATCCTCTCCTCCATGACAGACAGCATCAAATACCGCCATAAGGACGGCATCAATTATATCCGGATGACCGTCATCAAATCCAAGAGAGCCTTTCTCTATCAGACCATCGGCGCCATGATCCTCGCTGTGATCCTGGGGGTGGTATTTTCAAGTGTGCTGCCTGACGGGTTCAACAAGGCCTTAAACAGCGATCTCCTTCTCCCCATAAAGACCATGTACATGAACGCCCTTAAAATGATTGTCTGTCCCGTGGTCTTTTTCTCGATCATCTCCTGTATTGTCCAGTTTTCCGACCTTTCCGCCCTGGGAAGAATAGGCGGAAAGATCATCTCCATGTATCTGTTTACCACCGTCATGGCCGTCGGCGTCGGAATCGGCATCTATTATCTGATACAGCCCGGAGACGCCTCTTTGGCCTCCACACTCGTCGCGGATGCGTCGGCCATCACATCCCAGACAATGGAGGTCTCGATAAAGGATACCATTGTGGGGATCATCCCTTCGGATATCTTAACCCCGTTTCTTAACGCCAATATGCTCCAGCTCATCTTTATAGCCGTGATCAGCGGCATCGCGACCAGTCAGCTGGGAAAATATTCGGAAACACTGATTGAGCTGTTCAATGCCTGCAATGACCTGTTTTTAATGATCACCACACTGATCATAAAGGTAATGCCCGCTGCGGTTTTCTGCTCCATCATGTCCATGATGCTGACAATGGGTATTAAAACCATTATTTCCGTTCTCGGCATGTTCGGCACCTTCCTCATCGGCCTGTGCGCGATGATGGTCGTGTACTGTCTTCTCATGGTCATTCTGGGCGGACTCAATCCCCTCATCTTTGTAAAGAAATACGCGCCCTACATGCTTCAGGTCTTTTCTCTGGCATCCTCCAACGCGTCGATTCCGGTGAATATGGAGGCCTGTGAGAAAAAAATAGGGATCAGCAGAAAGATCTTTTCGCTGTCCATTCCGCTCGGGGCAACCCTCAACATGGACGGAACCTGCGTGCATCTGGCCATATTCGCGCTTGCGCTCGCAAAGACCTACGGCGTGGAGATCACGGACACGGCCATGCTTTCCATGATCATATCCATTATCGTACTTTCCATGGGCGCGCCCGGCATTCCCGGTTCAGGCCTCATCTGTCTGTCGGTTCTTCTGGCCCAGATGAATGTTCCGCTGGAATCCATCGGACTGATCATGGGGATCGATTCCCTGTGCGGCATGTTCAGAACCATGAGCAACTGTCTCGGCGATGTGGCGGTTTCGACCATCGTCGCGAAAAATGAAAAAGAACTTGATCTGAGTATCTATAACAGCTGACGTTCCGAAATAATTGAACACTGCGCACTCCGCGCCGTCCGCTCTGCGGGCGGCGCCTCGCATTTCGTTGTTTATCCGTCAGAGGTTTTGGAGTATACTAACATGAAAAGGGAGGAAGGGGGATACCGTCACGAGAAGAGAAACACCGCCAGTCACAGCCGTCCTCATCGCCGTCAACGTGATTTACTTCATGGTCTCGGAGGTGTTCGGCGGAAGCACGCTTGATACGGACGTGCTCGTCCGCTTCGGCGGCGCGTACACGCCGTATATCCTGAACGGCGAGTACTGGAGGCTCCTCACGTCCATGTTCATGCATTCGGGCATCCGGCACCTGCTGAACAACATGCTTCTGCTCTATGTCCTGGGGCAGCATCTCGAATTTCTTCTCGGGCATATCCGGTACGCGGCGCTTTACCTCGCGGGAGGACTCGCCGCCGACCTCATCGCGCACCTGTATTACGTGCACACGGAACGCAGCGTCGTCTCCGTGGGCGCCTCCGGCGCCGTCTTTGCCGTCATCGGGGCGCTCGTCTTCATCATAGCGGTCAATAAAGGACGCGTGGACGGACTCACGATGAAGCAGATGCTGATCATGCTCTTCTTCTCTCTATACTTCGGTTTCACCGAGGCCGGCGTCTCGAACGCGGCGCACCTCGGAGGACTCATCTCGGGCCTTGTCCTGTCAGCGGTCCTTTACCGGAGACGTGCACGTTCCGAATCAGATGAAAGGAGAAATGATTACCATGTCTGACTGCATCTTCTGCAAACTCGCAAACGGGGAGATCCCGACCGCAACCCTCTACGAGGACGATGACTTCCGCGTCATCCTCGACGCCGGCCCGGCGACCAGGGGCCACGCCCTCATTTTGCCGAAGGCCCACTACGCGGACATTTATGAGATTCCGGAGGAGACCGCCGCGAAGGCCTTTGTCCTTGCAAAGAAAATGGCCGCCAAAATGACGGACCGCCTCTGCTGCGACGGCTTCAATATCGTTCAGAACAACAAGGCCTGCGCGGGACAGACCGTGTTCCATTTTCATATGCATCTCATTCCGAGATACGAGTACGGTCAGAAGATCGTCTCCTGGACGCCCCATGAGCTGTCCGATGATCAGAGAGATCAGATTCTCCGGGCGATGGCTGACTGATGATATAGTATTATTACTTTTAGACAAAAACAGCGGACGGAATTCGTGCAGATTGCCCTCTTGCGCGGTTCCGTCCGCTTACTGTATAATCACGGCACACTTCATTGCATGTCCGTACGGACAAAAAGGATTCCCTGACTGCGAGTTCATGACACACCGCCGCTTTTTCCTAACAGCGGCGCGGTTTTCACGCAGTCAAAGAAGGGAGATCTTATCCGTATGAACGCCACATTCCAGCGAAGCCTCACCGGCCACTACATGATCCTTGAAGGAGACGCCTCCGAACCGGAGGACTCCTATGAGATGAAAATACTCGCCGCGAACCGGATTCCCGGCCTTCTGACCGCCGAGCCGGAATACATGAACGGCAGAATTTCCTACCGCTACGACGTGACGCGCCTCATCCCCCTCGATCTGATCTGGAACACCCGGGATCTGTCCGGCGGGGGCGTGCGGCAGCTCTTCTCGGACCTGGCCGATTCACTCGACACCTTCGACGACTATCTTCTGAACACGGATCACCTGCTGTTCAGCCCGGAATACCTCTTCTCCGAGCGCTCCGCCCCGGCCCTCCGCATTCCCTATGTCCCTTTTTATCAAAAAGAGCTCCGCAGTTCCCTGCTCGAGCTCACTGAATATATCCTTCTCAAAATAGGCCGCACGGACGAGGAGAGCGTCGTGCTCACCTGCCGGATCCTGCGGGAACTGCAAAGAGAAGATTTCGTCCTGGGCGACCTGAGGTCGCTGCTTGAGAAGGCTCCCGCGGAACAGGGAGGGGAAAATGTCCGAACAGGGAGTTTCCGTTTCCGGGACGGCGAAGAACATATCCGGGATGGCGAAGAACATATCCGTGCTGAAAGCTTCCGGTTCAGGGACGGCCAAAAACCCGGGCAGCCGGAACAGGCGGACACTCTGCTTAAAAGAGACGGCTTCACCGGTATTCATTCCTTCCGGGAACCGCTGCCGGCAGAAGCCGGATCAGCGTCCGGCACTGATCCCGGCCAAGGGACGCCGGGCAGAAAACGCTCTCTCAAAGGCGGACACGGAAAGCATCCGGAAAGACGCGGGAAACACGTCTCCGCTCTCCGGAAGAATCTGATCCCGGAAAAAGGCACCTTAAGACTTGCCGCCTTCGGCGCCGTTCCGGCAGCCCTGCTCTTTCTCCTTCTCCGCATGCGAAAGATCCTCGTCCTCACCCTCACAGAGACAGTCGGTACCGGCCTCCTTTTCGCGGCCGTTCTTCTTCTGATCATCCATCTCCGCGACAGGCGCCGGACAAAAAAGAATGCCGGAACCGCTCCCGCCGCTCCGTATCCCGCATACGGCGGCATTTCTTCGCGCGGACTCCCCGATGAACCGGCTGTGTTTCATCCGGGACCTGCCGGGAAAGATATATTCCCCGGGGGAACAGAAGCCTCCGGACGGAAAGACTGTTCCGAATGGGATATAACCTCCGGATGGAATGAAGCCTCCGGATGGAATGAAGCCTCCGGATGGGCTGATCCTTCCGGTCGGGCAGAAACCTTCCGGGTACCGGAAGACACCACCGTCCTGTCACAGAGCACATCCTTCACCGAGACGGCGCTTCTTGCGGAATCGGAAGCAACCGGGGGCAGCCGCGCCTCCCTGATCCCGGAGGACCGGGAATCGGGCCTGCCCGTCATATGCCTCGCGGAAGGCAATACGATGATCGGAAAGCAGGCGGGCGCGGCGGACGCCGTGATCGCGGACGAAACCATAAGCCGCATCCATGCGGAAATCGCGACTCTCGGGAGCTCCTCCGTGATCCGCGACTGCAGCTCCAGAAACGGCACCTCCGTCAACGGACGGCTCCTTGCGGGCGGAGAATCCTGTCCGCTCACCGACGGAGATGTGGTCGCATTTTCCAGATGCCGCTATGTGTTCAGGCAGGGCTGAATACGTCCGCTCATACGGCCTCAATGTCCTGTATCATGCAAAGATCACGGTTCTCTCCCCTGCGCACCGCTCATGGCCCGAAGCTCCGGAACCACGGTAAGGAGCATGGTGATGAAGCAGGCGCTGCCGCCGATGACGTTGGATACGGGCTCCGCCAGAAATACGCCTTTCGTCCCCATCCCGAATACAAGAGGAAATACATAGGTAAGCGGAACGACAATGAAGGCCTTCCGCAAAAGCGAGAAAAAGATGGTCCTCTTCTTTTTTCCCAGCGCCCTGAAAGCCATCTGGCCGCAGACCTGAAAGGCCATAAAGACAAAAGCGAAAAAGTAAATATGAAGAGCGGGCACCGCCGCCTCGACAACCGTTCTGTCCCGGCTGAATATGGAGATAAAACTCTCCGGGAAAAGGAGAATCAGAATCCAGACCACGGCCGTGTAGAATAATGTAATCAGCGTCGCCACCCGGATCGCCTTCAGCACGCGGTCGCCGCGGCCCGCACCATAGCTGAAGCTCATGACGGGAGACGCGCCGTCCGTAAAGGCGATGGCCGGCATGTCAAACAGCTGCCGCACAGAAGAGACAATCGTCATGACTGAGAGGTAGAGTGGTCCCCCCACGCGGACAAGTACGCTGTTGCAGGAAAGCTGCACCAGGCTGTTCGTGCCCGAGATCACAAATGAGGACGCCCCGAGCCCGCAGATGCCGAGAATCCGTCTGCGGCTCAGCTCCAACCGCCCGAGAAGGCGAACCCGGTAGGGCGTACCGGGCTTCAGCAGAAAGTGAAGCGCGGATACGCAGGAGAGCAGCTGGGAGATCACGGTCGCGGACGCGGCGCCGCGGATCCCCATACCGAACACAAAAATGAAGATCGGATCCAGAACCGTATTCGCCGCGGCGCCGACGACAATTGTGCGCATTCCCACGCCCGGAAACCCCTGTGCGTTGATATAGGGATTCATGCCGAGCGCCGTCATCTGAAACACCGTGCCGAGGAGATATACCCTGAGATAGGTGAGGCCGACCCGCAGCGTATCGGCGTCCAGAGCGCCGATCAGGCGCAAAATGGGGGCCGCGAACACTTCTCCCGCCGCGAGAAGAAACAGCGAGCACCAGAAAAGAAGGGTGAATGCCGTGCACATGAGAAGGTCCGCCTCCTCCCGATTTCCCTTTCCGAGCTCGATGGAAAAGAGAGGGGCGCCGCCGCTGCCGAACAGGTTTGTAAATGCTGTGATGATCATAATGATCGGAAAACAGAGCCCGACCGCTCCCAGCGCCTCGGCTCCGATTCCCGGGATCCTGCCGATATACACCCTGTCAACTATGCTGTAAAGAAGGTTGAACATCTGCGCCACCAGCATCGGGACGGCGGTTTTTATAATATTGATCGTGATTCTGCTGCTCGAATAGTCAATCTGCGCCATTATTAAAATTAACGTTCCGGGTATTCTTTCCGGTCCTCACAATTCTTCTGATTTCAGCGATATCCTCTGATATCGGATACTTCTTTCCAAACACAGGAAGCAGTTCAAACATGACTATTGTAACACGAAGGAGAAATAGTGAGACATGAAAAACAGACAATCAATAATCAAATCTGCCTCCCTCACCGTGGAATGCGCAGTTGTCCTCCCCCTCTTTTTTCTCGCCTGTCTGACGATGATGATGTTCATGGATGTGCTGAAAACACAGGCGGAAAAGAATCTGGAGCTCTCCAACAAAGCAAGGGGCCTCTCGGCCGCGGCTGCTCTCGCGGCTGACAGGGCCGGTTCATCTGACGAAGACATCTGGATCGATCTCCGGAAAACCTATACATATCGGCATCCAATCCCCGTTTTCGGCCTGCCCCGCATAAGAGTCGCTCTCCGCGCGCGCGTCTATCCCTGGATCGGCAGCGAGAATGGAATCGGCAGCTCCGGGGCCGGCGGCGGCAGCGCTGACAGCGGGACGGTTCTTATCACAGACCACGCATCTGTGTACCACACACACGCCGAGTGTTCCCACCTGGACCTCACCATTATCAAAACCACGACATCCCAGGTCGGAAATCTGAGAAATGCCGACGGCAGACGATATAAAAAATGCCGGGGCTTCCCCTCCGGCTACACCGGCGAAGTCTATGTGAGCGCCAGAGGCACCTACTATTACCCTTCAGCAGATTACGGCGCGCTGACGAGGCACGTGCATATCGTCAGCCGCTCAGACTACAGCGGTCTTACGTGCTGCGCGCGCTGCGCCGCGCTCGACGCCCGGGCGGGGAATGCGGCATGAGCGCTCTGATCTTTTCTGCTGCAGCAGGCGGGGCTGAACTTACGGCCGCGCTTTCACCGGCGCCGGAAGTGCCTGTAACTGCAGCTGTGCTTTCTATGCTTTCACTCGCATCCGTGTCTGCGGGGCCGGCTTCCGCCGTCCTGTTTCTGCTCGGCTGTGCTCTCACCGATCTGCAGAAACGAGAAATCAGTCTCCCCTACACCGCCGCTTTCATCATCCTCGGAATATGCTTCTGCTGTCAGACGGGCCGCCCCTTCCCGGACATCCTGCCCGCATTGGCACCGGGATGCTTTCTTTTCGCCGTCTCTTTCATCACCCGCGGGGCGGTGGGCGGCGGTGACGGGATTGCGGCTGCCGCAGCGGGCCTTTTTCTTTCTCCCGCGGAAGCAGCGGCAGGGCTTGCCGCGGGCAGTATGCTCGCAGCTCTCTTCTCCGGGGCTCTGTTTCTGATCCGCCGCCGGGGCAGGGACACGATCCCCTTTCTGCCTTTCTTTCTAGCGGGTGTTCTTCTGGTGCTTCTGATGTAGGGTTTGGCAGACTGCGTGCGGATCGTCGATTTATAATGCATGCTTTGTGAATCATCGTCTCTGAGTTAAAACTCCTGAAAAAACACCGGTATGCTGCCGAATCGGATGCAGCATCTGTTTTTGGAACCCGGCAAC
>CAYLHR010000065.1:1190-10982 GCA_964383335.1 uncultured Lachnospiraceae bacterium | reverse complement strand
CAGGTCTTCACGAGGGAACAGCTTCTCGATCACATCTGGGGATATGAGTACGTCGGCGACACGCGGACGGTGGATGTCCACATCAAGCGGCTCCGCGAAAAGATCAAGGGGCAGAACGGCTGGTCCATCGGAACCGTCTGGGGCATCGGATATAAATTTGAAAATAAGCTATGAAACGCGGACTTCTTCTTAAATTCATCATCGCCTGGATTCTCTTCGCCTTCGTCGGCTTCTTTGTCATCGCGACGCTCGGAAGCGATCTCGTCGAGCGCGTCCTCGTAAGAGAGAAGGCGGACAGCTACTACCGGCAGGCGGGCTCCCTGTCCCCGGTCTGCCTCGAGGCGCTCTCCCTCAGGTCACGCTCCCCCGAGAGCCTCTACTTCGGCCTGCAGGCCGCCGCAGCCGGGGAGCACACGGATATCCGCCTCATCGACACATCGGGCCGGGAGATCATCAACACATCCTCCGCTCTGAAAACCGACCGCCCGGACATCATTGAGGGATTTGATTTCGCGGCCTTCGGCCCCGGCTACTACGAAGTGGGAGATTTTTTCGGAAAATACGGGGAACCCCGCCTCAATGTGCTTCTCCCCCTGACGGGAAAGCTGCGGACGGCCGGCTATCTCGCGATCAGCGGCTCCATGGAGGAAATCGAAAGGGACAGGGACCGGATTCTCGAGATTCTCTTCATCATCTCCGGCATCAACTTCTGTCTCTCCCTGCTCATTCTTGTCTACTTTGTTTACGCGGTCCGCAGGCCTCTCCGGAGGATCACGGACGGCGTGATGGAGTTCTCCTCCGGCAACCTGGGGCACCGGATCCTGATTCAGTCCAATGACGAGCTCGGCTATCTGGCCGATTCCATGAACTATATGGCCGGCGAGCTGAAGAAGAGTATTGATTACCAGAAAAAATTCATCTCCAATGTCAGCCACGACTTCCGCTCTCCCCTGACCTCCATAAAGGGGTTCACGGAGGCCATGACCGACGGGACGATTCCGCCCGAAATGCATGACCGGTACCTGGGAATCATCGCCGGGGAGGCGGAGAGACTGGAAAAGCTGACGCAGAGCATTCTGAGCCTCAACGACATGGACCAGAACCGGGTGGTTCTCGATATGACCGTCTTCGATATCAACGAGGTGCTGAAAAAGACCGCGGCTGTCTTCGAGGGATCCTGCAGAAAGAAGAAGATCCAGGTGCAGCTGGTTCTTTGCGGAGAGCATCTGCCCGTCCGGGCTGACCGCGAAAAAATCGAGCAGGTCATCTACAACCTGCTCGATAACGCCGTAAAATTCAGCGGAAAGGACTCGGTCATCCGCGTGGAGACCACAGAGCGCTACGGAAAGTGCTACGTCTCCGTAAAGGATGAGGGCTGCGGCATCCCGGCCAGGGAGCTGACGTCGGTCTGGGACCGCTTCTACAAGGGAGACAGCTCCCGCGGAAAGGACCGCCGCGGCACCGGACTCGGGCTCTCCATCGCAAAGGAGATCATCCAGGCCCACGGGCAGAATATCAATGTCATCAGCACCGAGGGAGTCGGAACCGAGTTCTTCTTTACCTTAAATATCGCGGAGGAGTGACCTGCCGCGTCTTACGAAATGGCCGGCGCCAGCATGCCGAGGATCATCGTCACGGCGATGACCACGGCGATGACGGCGACCACGATTTTCTGTGTCTTTCGATTCATCATAATATCTGCATCTCCTGTTATCAAAAAGGTCCCCAGCGTCGCATTTTACGAAAGAGGATATCTGTCCGTCAGCTCCCGGACCCTGGCCCTGGCAGCCCCGATGTTCTCCTCCGACTCCGCCACGAGGGCGATCGCTTCGGCGATCACATCCATATCATCCGTGTTCAGTCCTCTCGTCGTAACCGCGGGCGTGCCCAGGCGGATGCCTGACGTCACAAAGGGAGAGGCCGGGTCGCGCGGGACCGTGTTCTTGTTCGCGGTGATGTGGGCGAGATCGAGTCTCGCCTCGAGCTCCTTGCCCGAAAGGCCGGTGCCCCGCAGGTCGATCAGCATAAGATGGTTGTCCGTTCCGCCGGTCACGATCTGAATGCCCCGGTCCATAAGGCCCTTTGCCAGTGCCTGGGCGTTGTCGATCACCTGCTTTGCGTACGCGGCGTAGGAGGGCTGCAGATCCTCCAGCAGCATGATTGCCTTGGATGCGATGGAGTGCATCTGCGGTCCTCCCTGTGTTCCGGGGAAGATCGACTTGTTCAGCTTGTGCTCCTTCGCAAAATCGGCGTCGCTTAAAATCATGCCGCCGCGGGGTCCGCGCAGGGTCTTGTGCGTCGTCGTTGTCGTCACGTGCGCGTAGGGAATCGGGCTCGGGTGATATCCCGTCGCTACGAGACCCGCGATATGGGCCATGTCCACCATGAGATAGGCGCCGACCTCATCCGCGATCTCGCGCATTTTCTTAAAATCTATAATTCTGCAGTAGGCGCTCGCGCCGGCGATGATCATCTTGGGCCGGCACTCGTGCGCGATTCTTCTGACCTCGTCGTAATCGATGAAGCCGTTCTCATCCACGCCGTAGGGGACGGGATGATAATAGGTTCCCGAGATATTGGCCGGTGAGCCGTGGGAGAGATGGCCGCCCTCAGACAGATTCATGCCCATGTACGTATCGCCCGGCTGAAGAAGCGCGAAGAACACCGCCATATTCGCCTGAGCGCCCGAGTGGGGCTGCACATTTGCGTAGGTACATCCGAACAGCTTCATGGCACGGTTAATGGCCAGGTTCTCGATCTCGTCGACACACTCGCAGCCCCCGTAATACCGGTGGCCGGGGTAGCCCTCGGCGTACTTATTGGTCAGCACGCTGCCGAGCGCGGACATCACCGCCCGGCTCGCCCAGTTCTCTGACGCAATGAGTTCGATGTGTGAATTCTGCCGGTCAAACTCCGCCTGTATCAATGACGCAACTTCAGGATCCACTTTCGCGATGTCTTCAATTGTGTACATTCTGTCTCCTTTCGTCCTGTTTTCTGATGTTTCTGAACATGGTATATTCAGGAAGCCAGACCAGCTTGACCGTGCCGATCGGACCGTTCCTCTGTTTGGCGATGATCACCTCGGCGACATTTTTCTCCTCCGTATCCTTGTGATAATAGTCATCACGATAGATGAACATCACGACGTCCGCGTCCTGCTCGATCGCGCCCGATTCTCTTAAGTCCGACAGCATGGGCCGGTGATCGTCCCGCGTCTCCACGCTCCGGTTCAGCTGCGACAGGGCGACAATCGGGATGTTGAGCTCTCTCGCGAGAGACTTGAGCGCGCGGGAGATGTCGGAGATCTCCTGCTGGCGGCTGTCCTTGGCCCTGCCGCTTCCCGCCATGAGCTGGAGATAATCAATGAAAATAATCTGTATGTCCGCCTCAAGCTTGTACTTTCTCGCCTTCGAGCGGAATTCCTGCATCGTAATGCCCGGCGTGTCATCAATGATGAGCCCGGAATTCGCTATGACGCCCGAGGCCTCGACCACTCTCGACCACTCCTCGTCATTCAGCTTTCCCGTCCGGATCTTCTGCGAATCCACTCTCGATTCCAGGGAAATGAGCCGGTTCATCAGCTGCTCCGAGGACATCTCGAGGGAGAACATGGCGCAGGGTCTCTCGTCGCGGAAGGCCATATATTCCGCGATATTGAGGACGAGGGCCGTCTTCCCCATGGAGGGACGCGCGGCGATCAGAATAAAGTCCGAATTCTGAAAGCCCGATGTCTTGTAGTCGAGATCCGTAAAGCCGGTCGAAAGCCCCGTCACCGTCCCCTTGGCCTTTGAGGCGGCGGAAATCGCCTCCAGCGTGTTGTAAACGACCTCCCGGATGGGAACGAAGTTGTCGGCGGAGCGCTGCTGCGTCACCGCGAAGATCTCCTTCTCCGCGCGGTCCAGGATGTCCCCAGTCTCCTCCTGACCCCTGTAGCAGTCATTTTCGATCGCCGAGGCCGCCTCAATCAGGCGCCGCAGGACCGCCTTCTCCCTCACTATATTCGAATATTCTCTGACATTGGCAGATGTCGGCACCGCCGTCAGCAGATCCCTGACGAAGGACATATTCTGATATTCCTCCGGGAGATCACGGCGCGCGAGTGCCTCCTTCAGCGTGACGAGATCGATGGGCCGTCCGCCGTCCAGAAGCTCCTTCATCGCCTCAAATACCGTGCCGTTCAGCCGGTCATAGAAATCCTCCCTGGTGAGAATCTCTGATGCGGCAGAGGCGGCCTCGGCGCTCATCAGCATGGAGCCGATCACGGACCGCTCAGCCTCGTCACTGTGGGGCGGAATCCGCCTGATCCGGTCTTCTTCCATCAGATTTCCTTCACGTTCACTTTCAGCTGTGCGGTGACCTTCGGATGCAGCTTCAGCTCAACCGAGGTGGTTCCGAGTTCCTTGAGCGGCGCCGCGAGAAGCAGCTTCTTCTTGTCAATATCAAGTCCCAGCTGGCTCTTCGCCGCGTCCGCGATCTCCTTCGCGGACACGGAGCCGAATACGCGCCCCTCGGAGCCGACCTTGATGCCGACGTCGACGGACTTCTTCTCAATCTCCGCCTTCAGCTCCTCCGCCGCGCGGAGCGCCTCCGCCTGCGCCTTCTCCTCACTGCGCTTTTTTGCGGCGAGATCCCTGCGGTTGCTGTCTGTCGCGGGGACGGCCAGCTTCTTGGGGAGAAGCATATTTCTCGCGTATCCGTCACTCGCGTTTACGATGTCCCCCTTCTTTCCGAGAGACTTCACATCCTCCAACAGTATGACCTTCATATCAGATATCTCCTTCTTCCTTCATTTCCGTTATCGTGCGCTTGAGCAGCTCCCGGGCTTCGCCGAGCGTAAGCCCGGTCAGCTGGGCGCCGGCGATATTGATGTGTCCGCCCCCGCCCAGGCGCTCCATGATCAGCTGCACGTTAAACTCATCGATCGCCCTCGCACTGATATAAATCTGATCGTGATAATCCGTCATCACGAATGTGGCGCGGATGCCGTTCACGTTCAGGAGCTCGTTTGCAGCCTGGGCCGCCACGACCGTCGGCGAGCGAAGCCCCCTGCTGTCGCAGGCCGAAATCGCGAAAATGTCCTGATAGACCTCCGCGTCGGCGATGGTCTTCGCGCGGGCCTGGCACTCGTTCATGTCGTCGCGGAACAGCTTTCTCACGCGCGTGATGTCCGCCCCGTGTCTTCTCAGGTAGGCGGCCGCCTCAAAGGTCCGGACCCCGGTCCGCGTCACAAAATTATTGGTATCCACGATAATGCCCGCGTACATCGCGTCCGCCTCCATGCTCCGGAGATGCAGGTCATCGTGGAAATACTGCAGAATCTCGGCCACCATCTCGCAGGCGCTCGAGGCGTAGGGCTCAATATAGGAGAGAACCGCGTTCTGAATCCGGTCGTCTCCCTGCCTGTGGTGGTCGAGCACGACGATGGTATTCGTCATGGACAGCAGCTCCTCGCAGGCCGTGTAGCCGGCCCTGTTTGTATCAACGACGATAAGGGCGGTGTCCGGCCCCGTCAGCTCCATCGCGCGATCGCGGTCCACGAACATCTCCGCCTCGTAGGCGGGATCCCGCCTGAAGCCGTCGATGATCTGATGAAGCGAGACATCCACGTCATCCGCGACGATATGGGTCGGCTTCCCGACCGTCTTGGCGGCCCTGTAGATGCCGATCGCGGCGCCCAGCGCGTCGATGTCCGTGATTCTGTGCCCCATGACGACCAGACGGGCCTTGCCGTCGATGATCTCCTGCAGGGCGTGGGCCTTCACCCGGGCCTTCACCCGGGTCATTTTCTCCGCTCCCTCGGACTTGCCTCCGAAAAAGCGCGTGCGGAGGCCGTCCTGCACGACAGCCTGGTCTCCGCCCCTCCCGAGTGCGAGCTCCATGGCGGCCCTGGACGAATCCGCGTTCTGCAGATAGGAGGCAGCTCCGTAGCCGATTCCGATGGAGAGCGTCAGCTGCATGTCATTGCCCAGATTGACTGTCTTCACCTCATCGAGGATGGGGAAGCGGCTCTCCTCACACTCCTCCAGCGCCTTTTTCTTGATAATGAAAAAGTACTTGCCGTGCGACTGCTTGCGGATAATGCCGCCGAGGTCGCTGAAATACTTGCTGATCTTTCTCTCCACGAGAGCCAGCAGAAGGGACTTGCGGACATCCTCGACGCCCTCCATGGCCTCGTCATAGTTGTCGAGGGTCAGGAGACCGAACACGGCCTGGTTCGCGTTTCTCTCCTCCAGCAGGCGGGACCGCTCCGTCTCGTCAAAAAAGCAGACGGAAATAAGGTACTCCGTCTCGGCGGAGGTAATCTCAATATCCTCGGTGAACAGGTCATCCACATAGACCCGCCGTAGCTCCGCCCTGTACAGGCGCCCGTTCCGCTCAATCTCACAGCCCGTGATCTCGTCCCCGCGGGGAAAAACATCGTCCTCCGCCTCGGGGAAGAGATCCGCGAAATGCCGGTGATAGCTCCGGTCCTTTCCGCTCATCTCCGTAAAGGCGGCGTTCATCCACAGAAAATGCCCGTTCTCGTCCAGAACCGCGAAGGGACAGGTGAATTCGCTCAGCAGTTTTTTCTGAATCTGCCCGTATCCCGACGCGAATCCGACCACCTCGTTAAGAAGCGACGTTCCACCCCGGGTATAGAGAAGAATCATGATGACCGAATAAAGTCCGAGAAAGACGAGAGCCAGAACGCCGGCCTGCACGCTGACCGATAAAAACAGAATCAGAACAAGAACCGCCCACAGCAGAATCAGTGCGAGCGGCCACCTGAGATAATTCTGGTACTGTCCTTTTATCTTTACCCTTTTCACGTTACGCCTCTCCGGCAAGAACCTCCTCGATCCGTTCCCTGGTCGGAAGAGCGGACATGCCGCCCTTGACCTGCACACAGCACCAGCCGCCCACGTTTCCGTAGTTGATCGCCTTCTTCAGGATCTCCTCCGTGAGATCCGACGTGCCGTTTACCCCGCTGTTAAGAAGGCTCGCAAGAAAGCCTCCCCAGAACGCGTCCCCGCATCCCGTCGCGTCAACAGCCTCCGCCCTTCTTCCGGCGACGGTCAGAACCTGACCCTTAAAGAAGCACTGCGCGCCTTTGCTGCCCAGCGTCTCGACAACGGCTGTGATACCGTACTGCTCCATCATCTCCGGGATCCTGTCCTCACCGCCGACCATGTCGACCTCCTCGTCGGAGATCTTAAGAAAATCGACGTAGGGAAGAATGCCCTTTACCGCCTCCGCGCAGGCGTCCTTGTCGTCATTCCACACCACGTTCCGGTAATTGATGTCAAATGCGGCCATTGTCCCGGACTCGTGTGCGATCCGCAGAAACTCCGCCGTCGCTTCGGCAGCCGGATCTTCGGACATCGAGAAGGAGGACGCGTGGACAATCCGCGCGGCCGCGATCTCCTCCCTGTTCAGGTCCTCTTTCCGGAGCAGCATGTCCGCGCCCGGTTTTCTCGCGAACGTAAATGTTCTCTCACCGCCCGGATAAAGCGTGACAAATGCCATGGTAGTGACAGCTTCGTCCGTGAGCTCCGGCGTGAGAAGCCTGACTCCGTAGCCCTCCATGGTCGACGTCAGAAAGCGGCCGAAATCATCGTTGCCCATCTTCGCATATAATCCGACATCGAGTCCGTTCTTTGCCATGGCCACCGCCGCATTGGCGGGGCCGCCGCCGGGATTCCGGATATAGCTCGCCTCCTCGGTTCCGGGAATAAAATCAATGAGAATCTCGCCCAGGGCAATCGCATCCATCTCAAATACCTCCATATTGACAAAGAAGCCGTCATTACTGAGCAGTAATGACGGCTCGATTATATCATGAAAAATTAATCCTGTACATACGGAAGGATCGCCATGTGGCGCGCGCGCTTGATGGCTGTGGTCAGCTCACGCTGATGCTTGGAGCAGTTGCCCGTAATTCTTCTGGGAAGGATCTTGCCCCGCTCCGAAATATATCTCTTCAGCTTATTTACATCCTTGTAGCTGATCTCACTGTCTCTGCCGCAGAATACGCAGACCTTCTTTCTTCTGTGAAATCCGCCTTTTCTTCTGAATCCGCCTTCACTTCCTGATCTCTGGAATGCCATAACCAAATCTCCTTTAGTTCATATAACGATCTCTTAGGTGAACGGGAGCTCCTCATCGATGCCTTCCGGAATATTCATGAATCCGTCAGGTGATGTGTCCGGGCCGCGGGACGCGGATCTTCCGCCGGCCTCCCCCGAAGGCGCGTCATCTCTGCCGTAGCCGCCGGAAGCGCGGTAGGAATCCGCGCCGGCCGGTGCCTGGTAGGACGCCTCGCGCTGCTGGCTCACCGCCTTGCTCTCGGCGAACTCGATGTTCTCCGCCACAATGCGCATGCCGTAGACCCTCTGGCCCTCCCTGTTCGTATAGTTGTTGTTCTCAATTCTGCCCTGAAGTACGATCTTCGTGCCCTTGCGGAGATACTTCTCGACGAACTCGGCCTGCCTGCCGAAGGCATTGCAGTCGAAGAAATCGGCGGTATCCTGCCCGTCCCTGCGGAATCTTCTGTCGACGGCGATGGAAAATCTCGCCACGGCAGTCGAACTCTCGCCGCTTGAATAGCGCACCTCAGGATCTCTGGTCAGACGTCCCATTAAAACCACATTATTCATATATTCACCTCAATATCTGATCTGATCATTCACATGCGTTAATGGGCGTTTGCGCGAACCGTATCCCCGCGTCAGGCCTCTGCCGGAGCCTCAGCCTCTTCCGCTGCCGGAGCCTCCTCCGCCGGAGCTTCCTCAGCCTCGGGAGTCTCTTCAGCCGCCGGAGCCTCGGCCTCTTCAGCCGCCGGTTCCGCCGTCTTCTCCGGTGCCACGGAGAACGTATCATTCTCGCCCTTCTTCACAACGAGATATCTGAGAACGTGATCCATGATTCTCATGCGGCCTTCGAGCTCATTGGGTGTCTCCGGGCCGGATTCGAACTGGATGAAGTAGTAGTAGGCTTCCGTCTGCTTCTCAATCTCGTAGGCCAGTCTGCGCTTGCCCCACTCCTCTGTCTCGCCGACCACACCGCCGTGACGGGCGATGTAATCCTTCGCCCGATCGAGGACCGATGTTCTCGTCTCGTCGTCGAGCTTTGCACTTAGAACCAGTGCCAGTTCATACTTGCTCATAAAATCTTAACCTCCTTACGGTCATTTGGCCTTCCCTCCTGAATCGGGGAAGACAAGGAACTATTGGAAAACTCTCACGAACCCTTATGATAACACACGCGCACACCCCGCGCAAGCGTCAAATTGTGCGTCCGCGCACTTTACACGCGGATGGCTCCGAGCACCTCGCCGATCGAATCGCTGATGACGAGATCCGCGGCGGCGTCCCTCGACGTCGCGGACCGGTTGATGAGGACGAGGGTGTCGCCCTTGAAATAATCGATGAGCCCCGCCGCAGGATAGACGACGAGGGATGTTCCCCCGATGATGAGGCAGTCGGCCCGCGAGATCGCGCGCACAGCGCCGTTGATCACATCGCTGTCAAGTCCCTCCTCGTAGAGCACGACGTCCGGCTTTATGAGGCCGCCGCAGGCGTCGCAGCGCGGAATCCCCTCAGCTTCCCTGACATAATCCGGTCCGAAGAAACGGCCGCATTTTACGCAGTAATTCCTGTGAATGGACCCGTGAAGCTCATAGACGTTTCTGCTGCCCGCCTTCTGATGCAGCCCGTCGATGTTCTGGGTGACGACGGCGATCAGCTTTCCCTTCTCCTCAAGCTCAGCCAGCTTTTTGTGAGCGGGATTCGGCTCCACGTCGGTAATCAG
>CAYLHR010000065.1:0-1180 GCA_964383335.1 uncultured Lachnospiraceae bacterium | reverse complement strand
CATTTTGTTCTTGTAAAACCGGTAGAATTCCTCCGTATTTCTCATAAAGAAGGAGTGGCTGATGATGGTCTCGGGCGGATAGTCGTACTCCATGCGGTAAAGACCGTCCTGCGACCGGAAATCAGGTATGCCGCTCTCCGTCGAGACCCCGGCTCCCCCGAAAAACACGATTCTGTCATGCGTATCAATGATCTCCTGCAGCTTCTGCAGCGCTTCCGTATTCACAGCGTACTCCTCCTTTGCTTCTTCAGCCGGCCGCGTCCTCCGCGCCCGCGGTTTCCGGGTGAATCAGGTGTTCCGGTATCTCGACTCCGGCGATCGCGTCCACGGACGCGTTAAGCGAAGTTCTGACGGCGCTCTTCAGCGCCTCCTCCGCAATCATAAGCTTCTCCTCCCGGTGAACGGGGCGGTCCGACGAGACGCACTTCCCGATCACGACATTCCGCGCCGCGCTGTTGGACGTGCAGGTCGACAGCACGACCGTGTTGTCCCGCTTCGAGAGCGGCACGTCATTTTTCACCTCCGAGAGCGCCTGCATCTTCTTTTCCCACTTCAGGAACTCCTCACTCCCCGTGCCGTAGAGCATGTAGACGTCGGAGTCGACTTCCGTCGTGAAAATCGAAAAAATGTGATATCTGTAATTCCCCTCCGGCGTCAGTATCCAGAAATAGGGATTCGCGTCGTAGGCCTCCTGGCTCTTCAGGTTCTTCAGCGTGCCGAACATGCTTCCGTTTCTCATATTGTGTCCGTACACGATGGTGTTCGGGTCCGCAAAATCCGAATTATTGTGATAATCCTCAAAAATCGAACCCGCGTAGAGGGGCTGCTGGCGGAAGGTCCTGTGCAGATAGAAATCATTGTCGCTGCTCTGGCACACCGGGTAATTGATGGTGGTGAGGCCGTCCACGTAAATCCAGCCGACGATGTCCGGATTCACGATATCCAGCTCCTCCCAGTTGACCGAAAGAGGGGGCTCCGCGTCCTCCACGAGCATCTGCTCCTCTTCCTCCCCGGCCTTCCCGTCTTTTTCCGGAGCGGAGGCCGGCTTCTTCCCGCTCTCCGCCTCCTCCCGGGAGGAGGCTGCCTCCTCCTGCTTTGCGGCGGGCTCCAGGGCGGTCGTAAATTACTCGGCAATCTCGGTGTATTCCTCTTCCGCGTTCCGGTAATCCGTCAGGATGGT
>CAYLHR010000064.1:0-11001 GCA_964383335.1 uncultured Lachnospiraceae bacterium | reverse complement strand
ACGAAATCCGTGATGATAGTGACGGACGACGGGAAAGAGATTGCAAAAATCATATCTCGATGAGCTCGGACCCAGATTTCCGGATATGAGCGAGGTGTATTCGAAGCGGCTGCAGGACGTCATCCGCGGCGCCGCAAAGGAGTGCGGGATCGACCTCAAAGAAGGCGTGTACGTGCAGGCCAGCGGCCCCAACTACGAGTCACCGGCGGAGATCCGCATGTTCCGCGCCATGGGGGCGGATGCCGTGGGGATGAGCACGGCCTGTGAGGCCATGGCGGCCTGCCACATGGGACTTGAGGTCTGCGGGATCTCCTGTGTCACCAACATGGCCGCGGGCATCAGCAATGTGAAGCTGGATCACAGGGAGGTGCAGGAGACGGCGGAGCGCGTCGCCAAGGAGTTCAAGACTCTGGTCGGCAGAGTGATCGCCGGCATGTGAAGGGGATGTCATGAAGTCATATAAGGCCTATATTTTTGATATGGACGGAACCGTCCTCAACACGCTGGACGATCTCAGCGATGCCTTAAATTACGCGCTCGGAGCATGCGGACACAGGCACGATCTGACGGCTGCGGAGACGGGCATGCTCTTCGGAAGCGGCGTCACGGTCGCGGTCAGCCGCGCCCTGGCCTATGAGATGGGTTATCCTCTTATGGATCTGATTCAGATCGGGACGGAGGAGGACGCGATCAGTCCGCTTCTGGATTCGTCGGAGATCTCGCGCATAGAGGAGGTTTACCGGCCCTATTATGAGGCGCACTGCACGGATAAGACAGCGCCCTATCCGGGCATACCGGAGGCGGTCCGGAGGCTGCGGAGTGCGGGAATTCTGACCGCCGTCGTCTCCAATAAACCGGACGGGGCGGTACAGATGCTCGTAAAGGATATGTTCGACGGTCTCTTTGACTTCTCTCTCGGCGAGAAGAAGGGCGTCGCGAGAAAACCGGCGCCGGACATGGTGAGGAGCTGCTTCGAGGCGCTGGGGGTTTCCGCGGAAGAGGCGGTTTACATCGGCGACTCGGAGATCGATCTCGAGACGGCGGCGCGCGGCGGACTCGACTGCATCGCCGTGACCTGGGGCTTCCGCTCGCGGGAATTTCTGAAATCGCTGGGCGCGAAGACTCTTATAGACAGTCCGGATCAGCTGTAAAGTCAGAAATCCAGCTCCCTGCGCGCAAATACCAGCGCGGACAGAAGATAAGCGGCGGCGGTATAGAGCGCGAATCCCGCGATGAGCGTTCCGATTCCGCTTCCGCCAAGCATGATGTCAGAGAAACCGCGGCGGGCGAATCCCTCGATCGTGTAACGGGAGGGATGCAGGTTGTGGAACAGCACATTCGTTTCGAGGAGCGAGATAAAAAGGGGAATGATAAGAAGCAGGGCGATGGCCGCGAAGACGGACAGCGCCCTGTTGTCCGTCAGGTAGATAATGACGGCGGCCAGCGGGACGCTGAGAGCGACGACGTAGGCTGACTTCATGAAGGTCAGAAGAAGCCAGGATATGTCGGCTGCAGTGAGGCCGGCGCCCGTCACGACAGAAAGAAGGAGAAGATAAAGCACGGCCGGGATGCAGATGATGACCGTGAGCACAAAGCAGGAGATGATTTTGGCCGCGATGATCCTGAGACGGGATACGCCTCTTCCGATTGCCGCCTGCATCGATTTCGCTGTGAATTCGTCCGTGTAAATGCCGATGAAGACCGCCGCTCCGAAAATGGCGGGCAGGGCGTTCTCCGTAAAAATGTTCTCTCTTGAGACAAAGCCAAATCCGGTCCCTGCCCGCAGTTTTGCGGCAATGGCGATGGCGGTGAAGAGAGCCGCCGCCAGAGCGACGGTGAGCCAGAGGGATTTTTTTCTCAGAATCCGGTAAAGATCCGCTTTGATGAGAGCAGTCACAGATCCATCTCCTTTCTCGCGTTGATGAAGGCGGCGAGCCAGATGAGGGCAAACACATAGAAAAATGCGGCGGGGATCAGCTGCCAGGGCGCCCTGCCGACGGCCAGGTTCGCGTAGGCGGCGTCAACGAGGCCGCTCAGCGAATAGTGGTAGAGATTGATGCCGTACAGCGTCCGGATGACCTGCAGAACCAGGTTGACCAGGACGGAGGCGGCGACATCCGTGAAAACGGCCAGGGCCGTGCTGCCCGTGATATACTGCACCAGAAGGGCGGCGGCCAGACAGCCGGAGGCTCTTATGATCAGAAAGAGCACATAGATCCACAGCAGCGTCTTCTGTCTGGCGGACAGTCTGACATTGAAGAGAGCGATGAAAAACTGGCGGAACAGCATGGACACGGAGAACATGACCGCGGCGGCAGCCGCGCTGTCGATGAGCCGGATCAGAAATACCTGCTCCCGCTTCATGCCCCGCCCGAGGAGCACGGCGATCGTGTTGGCCGCGCTGTCATCGGCAAATACGCCGAGATAAATGACAATGGTGATCCACAGCATCATGAGCCCGTCAAAATATCCCTGCGTCTTTCCGATGAATTCGTCAACCGGCAGGTCCGATGCGCCGAGGGTCTGGAACAGATTGATAAAAAACAGCACAATGAGCGTGACGGTAAAGCTCCTCTTTTTCAATATCCGGCGCATATCCGCCTTAAACAGTGCGGTCATTCCCTGCTTCCTCCGATCAGGCTGAAATAGAAGTCCTCCAGAGTGGATTTTTCGGCTGTCTCACCCAGAATTTTTACGCCGCCTTCGGTGAGGAGCGCCCTCGCCTTCTCCAGATCGTCGACGGCAATCTCGACGGCGGACTTTTTCTCCGTGAGATCCTCCTGGGAAATCTCACGGACCACAATGCCGTCGTTTATGATGCCGAACCGGTCCGCGGTGTGTTCGAGTTCGCCCAGAATGTGAGACGACACGATGACGGTCATTCCGAATTCTTCGCGGAAGCGGCGGATCATGTGCCGGACATCGGCGATTCCCTGCGGGTCAAGCCCGTTGGTCGGCTCGTCCAATATGAGAACCTCCGGATTTCCGAGGATGGCGTTCGCGATGCCGAGGCGCTGCTTGATGCCGAGGGAGAATTTGCGGAAGGGCTTTTTTTCACCCGTGAGGCCCACGATATCAAGGACGCGCATTATCTCGTCCTTTCTTTCTTTCCGGGGAATTTTCTTGACCGTCGCGTAATACCGGAGATTCTCCTCGGCATTCAGATAGGGATAGAAATTGGGCCCCACGAAAAAGCCGATTTTCTGCCTGTTCCGAAGCAGCTCTTTCGGGGTCTGAGATCCGCAGACCGAAATCTCCCCTCCGTTTTTTTCGGAGAGGCCGAGAATGATCTTGAAGATCGTCGTCTTGCCTGAACCGTTCTTTCCGACGAGCCCGTAGATATCCCCCCGGCGGATGGCCATATCGACTCCCTTCAGTACCTCGTGGCTGCCGTATTTTTTGTAGATGCCGTCAAGTCTGATCACTTCATCGCTCATATCTGTGTGTGCCCTCCCTTATTTACCAGACCGCGATTCTTTGGTCCGGGGCGAGATACATGCCGTCTCCCTCCTGAATCCCGTAGGTCTCGCGGAATTCATCAAACTGCTGCAAAGTGACATTGACCCGCAGGTAGCTTAAGGGGTGTACGTCTGACTCGAAGGCCGCCTGCTCCGTCTCCGGCCCGACGGCCTCCGCCCAGATCGCGGCATACTGCCTGAAGTAAGTGTCGTAATTAAAGTTTTCGTGCTTTTCCGCGACCGCCAGGGTGGACCGGATCCCTCCCATGTCCGCCGTGGCTTCCTCCTTGATCTTCCGTCCGTCGCAGGGGCCGGAGCCGGGGAAGGGCCTTATGGTCGTGAAGTACTGGGCGACCATGTCGCACTTGTCATTGAAGGCCATCTGGTCTTCAAGCGGCATCCAGTACTCCTCGGCGCCCTCTTTATTGTACTGCGCGCCGGCGCTGTCAAAACCGTGCGTGATCTCGTGACCTATGACGGTGCCGATGCCGCCCAGCTTTTCCTCGTAGCTCATATCCGCGGAATAGACCGGCTTTTCCAGAGCCCCCGCAAAGATGAAGATGCCGTTTGCCGTCGGCATGTAGATGGCGTTGGTCGTTGTCGTGCTGATGAAGAAGGGATCCCACTTGTCCCTGCTGCAGGGAATCGTGAGCAGATAGGCGCTGTGCTCCGACCGGCAGCGCGCCGAGCAGCAGACGGCCTCGAAAAATGAGCCGCCCTCCTCCGCGCTTCTGATATCAAGGCCGGAGTAATCCACCATGTCAAAATCGGGTGTGACGACGTGCATCTTCAGGGCCTCCAGCTTCTCGATGCAGGCGGCCCGCCCGGCGTCGGAGAGCCAGGACTCGCTTCCGAAGATATCGTGATATACGTCGATCAGCTCCGCGGTCATCGCCTCGAGGCCCTTCTGATCCAGATCCCCGGCGTAGCGGGTTACATAGATCCTGTCGAGGATGGGCTCGAGCGCGCTGTTCATCACATAGTCCTGAAGGATCTTCTGTTCCGCGCGGTCCGCGGGGAAGCGGTCGGGAAGCGGCTTTTCGCCCCGGCCGGCGGAAGCCTTCAGGTTCAGTTCATATGTCTCGCGGTCGAGGAAGGGGGCGGCGGTCATGACGAGATGAACCGTCATCATGGCTTTCAGATCATCGAGACAGCCCTCCCCGCAGAGAGCGGACAGCTTCCCGGCGGTTTCGGGATTCATGTAAATGCCGCAGTCCTCCGGAAATCCGCGGCCGAGCAGGATCTCCTTCAGGGGATAACCCTCCGCCGCATCCGCCGCTTCATCCGGTGTGAACAGAATCTGCTTATCCTCATCCGCCGGGAGGGCGACCTGCGCGCCGGCGATTTTTTTCTCCATGCGGTAGCATGCCGCGAGCAGCCTGCGGATCCCATCCTTCTCCCACCCGAGCCGGGAGAGGATATGTTCCGTCATCGTGTTCACATAGTCCCGCTTTTCGATGCCGGCCGAAGTCAGATTGAAATATTCCTCCTCGCTGCCGAGGAGAAGGGGCAGGGAGGCGACACTCAGGGAGTACCGGCCCGGGTCCGCGAAGGACTGGGCGGCGCCATCGGGCATCAGAAGCCCCAGAGCGAAGGGATTCTTTTCGGGGTCGCTTTCGTACCGGGTGAGATCCTCCGGGGAGGAGATATCCGAAATCGCCTCAAGATAAGGCAGGAGAGGCTCCGCGCCCATCTGACCGCGAAGCTCCCAGTCAGCGGCCAGATCGCTGAAGATCCGGAGCTGCTCCGCCTCGTGCACAAGCTCCGGCGAGCTGCCGGCCGGCTCCGGGTTTTCGAGAATAGCCTGTTTTTTGTCCGCGACCGACAGCATGGCCGTCACAAAGGCGCCGTCCCCCTCCTTCGCGGAAAGGATAAACTCCCTGTTGGCCGCGGCCGCGAAGTCGTCGTTTGGCCGTATCTCGTCGGACTCCTTTACGCTGCCGGCCAGATCCGAGTCCCGCCACTTGCCCGAACCCGGGCTGTCCGTTACAATAGTACTGCCGCAGGCGGTCAGCGCGAGTGCCGCGGCGCACAGACCGGCAAGCGGCAGCCGTATATATTTTTTCGGCATGATGCATCTCCTTGTGCGGCTGCTTCTGTGTAGTCCGTAAATACATCGAAGAATGGATTTATTTTTCGAAAACAGCCGGATAACATATATAATTCATTCTAATTGTGTGAATGTACCTCTATAATGTACTTGATTTTCAAGCCATTGTCATCAGATAATGGAAAATCCGGACCGGAGGAGGAAAAATGGAAGGGAACGAAAACTATGAGGAGCTGAAATGGACCGCGAAGACCGTCATTCAGTTCATCACATCGGATAAACTGTACTATGTGCTGTTTCTTCTGGCTGTCATGTTCATCCTCGTGAAGGCAATTGAAATCGTCTTCCGGCCCCTCGTGAAGAAAAAGGCGCGCAGTGTACAGATGAGCTTTCTGCAGGGATGCCTGCAGGTTCTCGTCGTGGTCACGATCGGCATCAAGATCGGATCCCTCTCCGAGACCCTGTCCGGTTTCGGGAGCCAGATCCTGATGTCCTCCTCCCTTCTGGTCGTCGTGTTCGGCTTTGTGTTCCAGGAGGGGCTGAGCAATATCGTGCACGGCTTTATCATCTCCATTTTCACGCCCTTCCGTCTGGGGGACCGGGTCCACGTGACGATAGACGGAGAGAGCATCACCGGCTATATTCAGTCGATCGACCTCCGCCACACGGTCATCCAGAATGTCATGAATTCCTCCCACGTGATCGTCCCCAATTCCAAGATGGACCTCTGCGTCATCGACAACAACTATTTTGACGGGGATTCTCTCAGCTCCAACTTTCTGGATGTTTCCGTCACCTACGAATCGGATCTTGAGAAGGCCATGTCGGTGATGGCGGAGATGATCGAGCGGCATCCGCTCGTCGCCGGCGCGAGGGAGAAGAAGAAGATCACGGAGCCGGTCACCGTACTCGTGCGGGATCTCGCGGACAGCGGCATCTGCCTGAGGGCCGCGGTGACGACCATGACGGTGGAGGAGAACTTCACCGCCTGCAGCGACCTGCGCCGTGACCTGGTGCTTGCCTTTAAGGACGACCCGGATCTCGAGATCGCCTATCCGCACATGGAGCTCGTGGAGCCGAAGGTGCTGCGGCAGCCCTCAAAGAAGGGTGCGGCCGCGGAAGACACCGCACATGCGGAGGAACATCCGTAAAAAATGCACCCTCTATACCGGCTGTCCGGTAAAGAGGGTGCATATCATTCCGCGCGGCTGCATTTTCAATGAGGGGACGGGCCCTCCCCGCTTTTTACTGTTCCGTCTGTCCGGGAACCCGGAGAAGCGTGTCAAGAATCTCTCTTTTGGTCGGATGGTCATTCGGAAAGGCGAGCGTGTGCACCGGCTCGCTGATATCCTGAAGATAATGCGCGTCCGAGTCGGAGATGATCCGGCAGTTATGCAGATAGGGGTGATCCCGGAGGAGCGCGTGCAGCTTGTCCAGATTTTTGACCTCCGCACAGGTGAACTTCGGATCCGGCGGAATCATGCCGAGACTGCTGATGAGGGACGTCGTGCTCTTGTCGAGGTGGGCGGGGATCATGATGCCGTGATGCGCGGTCACCGCGTCATAGACGGAGTCGAAGGGGATCGACGTCGCGTTTATGAGCAGGTATTCCTCCTCGCCGACGGGCTCGTCGTTCTCGTCCATGATGATCTGCTCGCCGAAAATCTGCGTCTTGTTCCGTATCTTCATAAGCCGCTCGTAGACATAAGCGTCAAAGGCGAGCGCGTCCTCCGTCTCGGCAAAGAGACAGACGACGTGCACCTCCTCCGCGGTGGTGAGCTCCATGCCGGGCAGGACGATGACGCCGTACTGCTCGGCGGCCTTTATGAGGGCGGGGGCGTTTCTGGCGGAGTTGTGATCCGTGAGAGCGATGATGTTCAGCTCCTTGATCGCCGCCATTCCCGCAATATTATTCGGTGTCATATCCATGTCGCCGCAGGGGGACAGACAGGAGTGGATATGCAGATCGTAACTCAGCTCCATAGATCTTTCCTCAGGAAGAAATCATGTCATCGATATAACGAGCCGTGGGGTATATGGGGTCCTTTGTCCGGAGAACGGTAAAGCCCTCGTCCTCCGCCTTTTTGAGACCGGTCTCGTCCATGGCCGCATTTTCCGCGAGGACGATGCAGGCCATGTCGGTCAGCGTCATGACCGCGAGGGTGTTGATATTCCCCATCACGGTCACCCAGGCGGCCCCCTCGATGCCGCGGCTCATGGCAATGCTTAAGAGATCGCAGCAGAAGACGCCGGTGATCTCCTTATCCGGCTCATTTCCCGCGCTCACAATTTCAAAACGTCCGGTATTCATCAGATCCTGAATGGTCATAAATATATCCTCTCTGCATTTTCAGGGCGGCAGTCCGCCGTGTGTATCTTATATTCTCAGATCGTCATTTGATTCCGGAATGGGCGCCACCGCGCCGGCGAAGGCGCGGATCTGGTCGAGAAGCAGGTAGATGCAGTCCGTCTCTCTCGCCTGTCCGCGGACGATGTCGCCCGCCAGCGCGCGGCAGCTGGGCGCGCCGCAGGAGCCGCAGTCGATGCCGGGAAAGCGCTTCGTGAGCTCCTCCACCTCTCCCATCATGCGGAGATTCTCAAGAAAGCTGCTCCCGAAGGACATGACCGGCTCATAGTCGACCTCCTCGGTCCACATTCCGATGTTCTCCGGAACCTCCGGGGCACCGGATACGGGGAGGTATCTCCGGAGCGCCTGCATCCGGGTTCTCGCGATGTACGGATTCTCTATGGTGAGAACGCCGCCGACGCATCCGCCCGGGCAGGCGTCCAGCTCCACGAACTGCAGGTCGTGAAACTTCTGATCCTCGAGGTCGTTGAGGACCTTGATGCAGTTCTCGATGCCGTCCGCCGCCAGATGGGAGTCGTTGATGAGCCCCGCCGCCTCGCCGCCGCTGACGCCCCATCCGATGCCGATTCTTCCGGCGCGGGCGATATCAAGCGGGTTGTCCGCCACCTTTTTCATGAGCGGCAGCAGCTCCTTGTAGACCTCCTTGATCGCGAGCGTCACGTCGATATCCGTCTTTTTGACGCCGATCGGGTGCCGGCAGGCGGTCACCTTGGCCGGACATGGGGAGATGAAAAATATGCCGATCTTCTCCGACGGAAGCCCTGTCTCCTTCATGGCGTGCTGCCTCGCGAGGGTCGCCGCCACCTCGACGGGGGGCTGAATCGGAAGCATGTGCTCGATGAGGCTGGGAAATCTCGTGTAGATCAGCTTGACAATCGTGGGGCAGGCGGTCGATATGATGGGCCACTGCTCGCTGTGCTCTTCCAGATAGGCCCTCGAGATCTGCGAGACGACCTCCGCCGCCGATCCGACCTCCCACACATTGTCAAAGCCCATCTCGAGCAGGGCCGTGAGAATGATGTTCACGTCATCGAGACTGTTGAACTGGCCGTAGAGCGAGGGCGCCGGAAGCGCGATCTTGTACTCGAAATCGTCCATGCGGCTGAGCGGGTCATAGGTCGGTATTTTGGCGTGGTGCTGGCAGATCCGCACGCACTCGCCGCAGTCGATGCAGCGCTCGTAGAGGATCTGTGCTTTTTTGTTTCTGACTCTTATGGCGCTCGTCGGGCAGCGCTTGATGCAGTTCGTGCATCCGACGCACTGATCCCTGTCAAGATGGACGGAGTGCTCCTCGGGCTCCGTGATGCCCTGCAGGGCCTGCTGTTCCTGCATATCTGCCATAATCTCTCCCTCCGGGGGATCAGAATTTCACATGCATGGTAACGGTTGTGCCGACTCCGATCTCCGTATCGATTTCCAGACTGTCAGTATATTTTTTCATATTGGGAAGGCCCATTCCGGCTCCGAAGCCCAGGTTCCGGACGCTCTCCGACGCCGTTGAATATCCGGCCGTCATCGCCTTCTCGATATCCGGAATGCCGGGCCCCCGGTCGGCGAGCACCATCTTGATGTCACCGTCGGAGATGGTGACGGTGATCTCCCCGCCGTAGGCGTGGATCACCATATTGATCTCGCCCTCGTAGATGGCGATGGAGACGCGCCGGATCACTTCGGGGGGGATGCCGATCATTTTAAGCTTTTTCTTGATATCAGTAGAGGCGTGTCCGACGCGGGCGAAGTCCTCGCCGTCCACCTGGTATTTGAACTCAAGTGAATCGCTCATAATCAGATCCTCCTCTGAGTCCCGCGGCGTAGAGAAGACCGCAGGAATTGAACATGCGGTGACCGGTTCTTAAGATGACGATTCCCGCCTCCTCCGCGAGTTCGAGCATCTCCGCCGTCGGCATCTTGTCCCGAACGAAGAGGACGCACTTCATATCGATCATCTCCGCGGTCCGGATTACCTGGGGGTTGCACAGACCTGTGACAAGAATCGCCTGATCCTTCGCAAACGCGAGAACATCGCTCATCATGTCGGAGCCGCAGGCGGCGTGAACCTCTTCGTCCAGCCTGTCTTCTCCGACAAGTACGGTGGCGTGTGCGGCCTCCATCGCATCTCTGATCGTCATAGCTTTGTTTCCTTCCCTGCCGGACGGTCCGGCAAAATGCATTGCTTCAGTGTACATTTTTGTAAAATATATCCATTAAATCATATCATATGCGCGGCATGCCGTCAAAACATACACGGAAATTAGTTAACTTTAACTATAGAATATTATCATAATTCCATACAAAACGCTCTTCCAGTGGATGCCCGATTATGCTATAATTTCAGCAAACTGCAGTACTTCAGAGATGAAGAATACAGCTGTTTCCGTCCTCGTTTCATGTAAGGACGGTCCCAAGAAACCCGCTGTTTTTACACATTACAGTTTAGGAGGATTATGTATGTGTGCTAGTGGTGCAACGACCGGTGTGGCCTTTTCCGGCACGCCCGAGCAGAAGGAAAAGCTGCTTGCATTTATCGCCGGTAAAAAGGATGAGCCGGGTGCATTGATGCCGATTTTGCAGGAAGCACAGGCAATTTACGGATATCTGCCCATCGAGGTGCAGACCATGATCGCCGAGGAGATGGATATCCCTCTTGAAAAGGTATACGGAGTGTCCACCTTCTACGCCCAGTTCTCACTTTATCCCAAAGGAAAGTACCAGATCTCCGTATGTCTTGGAACCGCGTGCTATGTCAAGGGATCCGGCCTTGTCATGGAGGAGCTTGAAAAAGAGCTCGGCATCACGAACGGCCAGTGCACACCTGACGGAAAGTTTTCACTTGATGCCTGCCGTTGCGTCGGCGCCTGCGGCCTCGCCCCGGTTATGCTGGTGAACGATGACGTTTACGGCCGCATGACTCCGGACCAGGTCAAGGGAATCCTTGCCAAGTACGAATAAGACTTAAAACCGGAGGATCCCGATATGATGCCGGAAATATCACTCAATGTGCTGGATGTGGCGGAGAACTCCACGCGGGCGCAGGCGTCCCTTGTCACCATCACGGTGGAAGCGGATACCGCTTCCGAAAGCTGCCCGCGGAATATATCCTTCCGGTTCTTTTTGTACCAGAGGAG
>CAYLHR010000063.1:0-11092 GCA_964383335.1 uncultured Lachnospiraceae bacterium | reverse complement strand
AAAGCGCTGGACAATCAGATCATGATCGACGGCAGCTCGATAGACGGCTTTTCCAGGATCAGCGAGTCGGACCAGTATCTGCATCCGGATCTCGCGAGCTGGACGGTGATTCCGTGGAGACCGCAGCATCAGAAGGTCGCGCGCCTGATCTGCGACGTGTGCAATCCGGACGGCACCCCCATGAGCGGGGATCCGCGGGGCGTGCTCAAACGGGCGCTTGCCAGGGCGGCCGCCATGGGATATGAGTTCAATGTGGGGCCCGAGTGCGAGTTCTTCCTCTTTGAGACGGACGACAGGGGATATCCCACGACGAGAACAGCCGATGACGCGGGGTATTTTGACGTCGCGCCGATTGATCACGGCTCGAATACGAGGCGGGAGATCTGTCTCAACCTGGAGCAGATGGGCTACGAGGTGTAAGCGAGCCACCACGAGGTCGCCAGGGGCCAGCATGAGATCGACTTCAGGTACGGGGAGGCGCTCGCGACGGCGGACAAGATCATGACTTTCAAGATCGCGGTGAAGGTGATCGCGCAGAAGAACGGCCTTCACGCGACCTTTATGCCGAAGCCGCTCTACGGTGTGAACGGATCCGGCATGCATATCAATATGTCTCTTTTCCGGGACGGGAAAAATGTGTTCTCCGACGACAGCGATCCGCGGGGACTTAGCCGCGAGGCATACAGCTTTATCGCGGGGATTCTGGACCATGTGAAGGCGCTCGTCTCCTTCACCAATCCGCTTGTCAATTCCTATAAGAGGCTGGTCCCGGGCTATGAGGCGCCCTGCTATCTCGCCTGGTCGGCCGGCAACCGGTCCGCCCTCATCCGCATCCCTCACGCGAGGGGAGAGACTGCGAGAATCGAGCTCCGCTGCCCGGATCCGTCCTGCAATCCCTATCTCGCGCTGGCCGTGTGCCTGGCCGCGGGGCTTGACGGAATAGAGAGGGGGCTCACGCCGCCGGAGGAAATCACGGAGAATATCTTTGAGATGTCCTCCGCGCTCAGAAAGCAGTGCGGGATTAAGAGTCTGCCCGCTACTTTGGCTGAGGCACTCGACGAGACGGACGCGGATCCGCTCATGGCGGAGACGATCGGGGAACACGCGTATGCCCAGTATATGACCGGAAAGAGACGGGAGTGGGAGGAATACCGCGCCCAGGTCAGCGAGTGGGAGCTCGCGAGATATATGAGTCACTGAGCTTTTGAGGAGACAGGTTAATGGCACGGATCATCGTTGCGATATCGGATGACCGGCTTCGCGAGCAGGTAAGAGGAATCCTGTCGGGAAGCGGCATCGAGTGCCGTCTTTTGTGCAGATCCGGTCAGGAGGCGCTCCGCGCGGTCCGGCGCATGGAGGGGGGTATCGTGCTTTGCTCCGCCAAGCTTGCGGATATGACATCAGCCGAGCTTGCGGAACGGGCTGGCACGGGCTGCTGGATTCTGGCGCTTGCCCGGCCGTCTGAGCTGCCCTTCTGCGAGAGCGGGAGCATTTTCCGCGTGATGCTGCCCGTGCGCTCGGGCGAGCTGCTCGGCAGCATCCGCATCCTCATCCAGATGGAGGAGCGGCAGGGCGGCCTCTCGGGCAGCCCCGCGGTCTCCGGCGGGGAGACGGTCCGCAGGGCGGAGCGCCTTCTCATCGAGGAGAACGGGATGACGGAAGCGGAAGCGGAACAGTTTATAAGAAGAAGGAGCAGAGACACAGCCGCCCCGGTGACGGAGGTGGCGGAGGCAATTATTGCGGCCTTCAGCTGATGCTACTGCGCCATGGCCATGAGGGCCGTGACGCTTATAGTGAGAGCGGCCAGAAAGATCAATATCCATTTCCCGGCTTTCCGCGTGGTGAGCCGGGAATCTTTTTTGATGAGGGCGACGGTCAGAAGAAACTGGCATGCCGCGATACCGAGCACGCTGATAATGGCAATCAGGACAAAGAGCTGACGAATCATGTGATTTCCTCCCTGGATACTGTTGAACCGGCCCGGAGTCCGGGAGCCGGCATCGGTTAGATTGTAACATCTATTGGCGCGTTTCGGAAGGGATGATACAATATCGGAAAGAGCGTCCGGCCCACATTCCTTCGCTTTTTGCGGAAGCATTTTACTGAAAATACAGCCGGATGCAGGGAGGAAATGATGGATATCAGAGAGATTTTAAAGCATGTGGATCACACTCTGCTTACCGTCACCGCGACGCGGAGTGAGATCCGGAGCCTCTGCGATGATGCCATGCGCTTCGGTACGGCTTCGGTGTGCATTCCGGCCTGTTATGTCGAGGACGCGAAGCGCTATGTGGGTGACAGAATGCGGGTCTGCACGGTCATCGGGTTTCCGAACGGCTACGACACCTCCGCGTCAAAGGCGTTTATGGCCGCCGACGCGATTGCCAAGGGAGCCGATGAAATTGACATGGTCATCAACCAGGGATGGGTGCAGGATGAAAAATACTCCGACGTCGAGGCGGAGATCGCCATGGTGAAGGAGGCCTGCGGGGACAGGATCCTGAAGGTTATCGTCGAGACCTGCAATCTGAATGAAGAACAGAAGATCAGAATGTGCGGCGCCGTCACGGCCGCCGGCGCGGATTACATCAAGACGTCCACGGGATTCGGAAGCGGCGGAGCGGTATTTGAGGATGTCGAACTCTTCGCGCGGTACGTCGGCCCCGGTGTCAGAATCAAGGCGGCCGGAGGAATCAGTTCGATGGCGGACGCGGAGAAATTCCTGGAGCTCGGCGCGGACCGTCTGGGAACGAGCCGCATCGTGAAGATCGCGAAGCAGATGGAGGCTTCGGGAAACTAAAAGCGCGGACCCTGAAACGCGGACCGCGGACAGTAACAGAAAGTGAATGATTGATAAAGAAAATGAAAGAATGTGACTGCTTATGACCGGAAATCTGCTTGACTGTGCGCGGCTATTTTGTTAAACTTTCATAAACGGTCATAATCATTCACAAACGATTATGGGTGAATTATATGATAGCAGAAGAGAGATGGGACGGAATTATCAGACTGCTCGATGAAAAGGGATCCGTAACTGTCACCGAGCTGACAGAGCTTCTGCACACGTCGGAATCGACCATCCGGAGGGATCTGGCACAGCTTGACCGCATGAACAGACTTGTGCGTGTACACGGGGGAGCCGTGAAGCCGGAGAGTCTGACATCCTATGTGCCGGATGACATTTCCATGCACGAGCGATATCATCTGCACAGCGCGGAGAAGGAGGCGATTGCGGCTTACGCGTCCGGGCTGCTGCGTGAGAATGATTTTGTCTACATTGACGCCGGGACGACGACGGAGCGGCTTGTCGAGGCCGTAAAGCCGGGGCCGGTGTATGTCACCAATTCAATCGGGCACGCGATGAAGCTGCTTCACAAGGGATGCCGCGTGATTCTTCCGGGCGGGGAGATCAAGCCCGTGACAGAGGCGCTGGTGGGAGCGGATACGGTGGACGCGGTCAGACGGTTTCATTTTACAGTGGGCTTCTGGGGGACCAACGGCGTGAGTGACAGGACGGGCTTTACGACTCCGGATCCGGACGAGGCGGCCGTAAAACGGACCACCATGGAGCACACGGAGCGCAGATACGTGCTCTGCGATCACAGCAAGTTCCAGATCGTGTCACCGGTCAGCTTCGCGGCCTTCCCCTTCGCGGAGATCATCACGGATTCCGGCGTCGACAGCCGGTTCAGAAAATACGGGAATATTCATATTGTGTAGCTGCCGAACCCTTATGATCACAGGCTGCGCATGAGCGCAGGCCTGATGATCCGTATTTTACAGCCACTCAACATTCACAATCAGGAACAGGAGGGACTTATGATCTACACAGTTACCTTCAACCCGGCGATCGACTATATTGTCCGGGTCGAGAATTTCAGGGCGGGGCAGATCAACCGCACGTATTACGAGAATATCCTGCCCGGCGGAAAGGGAATCAATGTTTCCATTGTGCTGAAGAACATGGGCCACGACAGCACGGCGCTCGGCTTCATGGCGGGCTTTACCGGCAGGGAGATCAGTGCGAGACTTGCCGGGTACGGCGTCGGATCGGACTTTGTCGAGGTCAAAAAGGGCATGTCCCGCATCAATCTCAAGATGAAGTCCGATGAGGAGACGGAGATCAACGGGCAGGGGCCTGATATTCAGCCTGAGGATATTGAGGAGCTGTACAGCAAGCTGGACGCCCTGAAAGCGGGCGATCTGCTCGTCATTTCGGGCTCCGTTCCGAACACGCTGCCGGGTGACATGTACGAGCGCATCATGAGCCGGCTTGACGGAAAGGGAATCGACATCGTCGTCGACGCCGAGCGGGACCTTCTGGTCAATGTCCTCAAATATCACCCCTTCCTCATCAAGCCCAACAACCATGAGCTGGGCGCGATCTACGGCGTGGAGCTCAGGAAGCAGGACGAGGTGATCCCCTACGCGAAAAAGCTGCAGGAGGAGGGCGCGAGAAACGTGCTCATTTCCATGGCGGGAGAGGGCGCCGTGTTCATCTCCGAGAAAGGAGATGTCCTCAAGAGCGCGGCCCCGAAGGGAACGGTCGTCAATTCCGTCGGCGCGGGCGACTCCATGGTCGCGGGCTTCCTCACCGGCTACATGGAGACGGGAGATTATGAGAGGGCGTTTAAAATGGGCCTTTGCACGGGTTCCGCCAGTGCCTTCTCGCCGGATCTCGCGACGCGGCCCGAGGTCGAGGCGCTGCTTGCCACGATCTGAGCCCCGGCGCACAAAACGCGATGCATCTTCGGCTCCATCGGAAGAAACACGGGCCGTGTGCATAAATGCGGAAAGGGTCAGGTGTGAAATGTGCACCGCCTTATTTCCGCGCATTTAACCCCGCAGGTTCCTGCCGGATCCGGCCGAGGCCGTGTCCGGAGGATCAAGTACCGGAACAAGGAGGGCAATGGTACATGAAAATCAGTGATCTGCTGAAAGTCGAGGGCATAAAGCTCGGAGGTTCGGCAACAGACAAGATGGATGCCATCAATCAGCTCGTTGCGCTGCAGAAGGCATCCGGAAACATCTATGATGCCGCCAGGTACAAGACGGCGATTCTCGCCCGCGAGGAGGAGAGTACGACCGCTATGGGCGAGGGAATCGCGATTCCCCACGCGAAAACTGACGCGGTGAAGCATCCCGGCCTTGCGGCCATGACCATTCCGGGCGGCGTGGACTATGACGCGCCGGACGGAGAGCCTTCGGATCTTTTCTTCATGATCGCGGCCCCCAATACGAAGGATAACGTACATCTCGAGGTGCTGAGCCGCCTGGCGACGCTCCTTATGGATGAGGATTTCACGGAGAATCTCCGGAAGGCGAAGACGCCTGAGGAATTTATCGGCGTCATCGACCGGGCCGAGGCCGACCGCGTCGCGGAGGAGGGCGAGAAGGCCATCGCCGCGCAGGCAGCCACGGAAGCGGGCAATTTCCCGGATCTTCTCGCCATCACGGCCTGCCCGACCGGTATCGCCCACACCTACATGGCGGCAGAGGCGCTCGAGAAGCAGGCCGCTGCCATGGGACTTAAGCTTAAGGCCGAGACGCAGGGCTCCGTCGGCGCGAAGAACGTCCTCACGGCGGACGAGATCGCGCACGCGAAGGGAATCATCATCGCGGCTGACAAGAAGATCGACCGCGCGAGATTCGGCGGAAAGATGGTTTACGAGACCTCCGTCTCCAACGGCATCAATAAGCCCGAGGAGCTGATCAACAAGATCTTAAACGGCGAAGCGCCGGTTCAGGAGGGAACGGCGGTGACATCCGGCCCGACCGAAAAGGCAAGTGTCGGACAGACCATCTACAAGAACCTGATGAACGGCGTCTCCCACATGCTGCCCTTCGTCGTCGGCGGCGGTATCCTGATCGCGATCGCCTTCCTTCTTGACGGTTCTGCGGCGGGCGCCTCTGATTTCGGCTCCCACACGCCGATCGCGCATTTCTTCAAGTCGATCGGTGACACGGCATTCGGCTTCATGCTTCCGATTCTCGCCGGCTATATCGCGATGTCCATCGCGGACCGTCCCGGTCTCGCTGTCGGTTTCGTCGGTGGCTCTCTCGCCAATCTCGGCTACAGCTGGGGCTGGCTTAACGGCGCGGCGGCTGTCGGCGGCGGCTTCCTCGGCGCTCTGGCAGCGGGCTTCATCGGCGGCTATCTGACGCTCGGCCTTGAGAAGGCCTGCGACAGGCTGCCGGATTCTCTCGAGGGAATCAAGCCGGTTCTTCTTTATCCGCTTCTCGGTATTCTCGGAATGGGCATCGTCATGTTCACGATCAACCCGATCTTCGCGGCGATCAACACGGGAATGACCAGTGTCCTCGAGAGTATGGGAACGACCAATCTGGTTCTTCTCGGAGCCATTGTCGGCGGCATGATTTACATAGATATGGTCGGCCCCTTCAAAAAATCTTCCAATGTGTTCGGCACAGCGATGCTCGAAGCGGGAACAGATGCCGGAAAGGTGATCATGGCGGCCGTTATGGTCGGCGGCATGGTTCCCCCGCTTGTTATCGCCCTGTCCACTCTGATTTTCAAGAACCGCTGGACGGCAAATGACCGCAAGGCGGGCGTCGTGAACTGGATCATGGGTCTTTCCTTCATCTCCGAGGGTGCGATCCCTTACGCTGCGGCGGATCCCGGACGCGTGATTCCCTCCTGCATCATCGGATCAGCTGTTGCCGGCGCGCTCTCCGCGATGTTTGGATGCGCGAGCCCCGCTCCTCACGGCGGTTTCTGGGTCATTGCGGTGATCAAGAATCCCCTGATGTACTTTGTGGCTCTCGCCGTCGGCTCCATCGTCGGCTGCCTGATCTTAAGCTTCCTCAAGAAGCCCCTGTCTTCGGAAGAAAGCGGACTTGGCTGATGAACCGAAATCTGTCCAGGCATTGTTTACATTGATCAATGCCGGGGCAGAACATGATGATATTTCTGTAGAAAAGTCACACAAGGAAGCAAATCTGTGCTACAATATAAAAAACCACTCTTAAGCAAAGGAGAATCAGTCCAATGAAAGAATTCAGCTACACCATCAAAGACGCGGAAGGCATCCATGCGAGACCGGCGGGCGAGCTCGTCAAGCTTGCGAAGAGTTTTGAGAGTGCGGTGACGATCTGCAAGGGCGAGAAGTCCGGCAATGCTTCCAAGATCTTTGCGGTTATGGGCCTTGGCGCCAAGCAGGGCGAGACGGTTACCTTCAAGATTGAGGGCGCTGACGAAGAGAAGGCTGCGGCCGATCTTGAAGCGTTTATGAATGCAAACTTGTAATTAAATTGAGAAGTGCACAGAAATAAAAAGAGTGCCTCAGTAACAAGCTTGTTTGTTCCTGAGGCACTCTTTTTATTTCTGTATACGGCGAAAGCCGTACAGCGAGAAGAAGCGAAGCGGATTCGAGCTGGGCACTTCTCAACTATCAGGCGAAAGCCGTACAGCGAGAAGGAGCGAAGCGGATTCGAGCTGGGCACTTCTCGACTTTCAGGCGAAAGCCGTACAGCGAGAAGGAGCGAAGCGGGTTCGAGCTGTGCACTTCTCAACAATACGGCGAAAGCCTCTTACGCCTCCACGCCGCCGCGACCGTCCTTCCCGAACGTCACCGTCACGCTGCCGGACTCATAACCGCTCTGCCCGAAGGGGTTCTCCCCCTCCCTTGTGATCGACACCTCGGCGCTGTCACCCTCGCTGTAATGCGTCAGCGCTTCCTTCAGCTCCTCTGCGGAAGAGATCTTCGTATCATCGATGGCGGTGATGATATCGCCCTCCATGATGCCCGCCTCAGAGGCGGCGGATCCCGGCTGCACTTCGCTCACGTAGACGCCGGTCGGAATGCCGTAGGCCTCCGCCGCTTCTTTTGTCACGGTCGCGACCGAGACGCCCAGATAGACGCCGCCGTCCTTCCTGCTGCCGCTTTCGTCCGACGGGTTCTGCGAATCCTCCGTGAGAGCGGTTCCGTTGGCCAGCTTGGTGAGGATGGGATTCGCGAAATCAATGGGAATCGCGTATCCCATACCCTCTACGGTCTCGTCGGCGTACTTGGCGGAGTTGATGCCGATCAGCTGTCCCTTCATATTGAGAAGGGCGCCTCCGGAGTTCCCGGGGTTGATCGAGGCGTCTGTCTGGATCATGCCGGTCGTCTCCTCCTCCTGTCCGGGGAATTCGGTCTCCATCATCATGGAGCGGTTGAGGGCGCTGACAATACCGGTAGAGACGGACTGCCCGTAGCCGAGTGCGTTGCCGATCGCGACGACCGACTCGCCGACCTCGAGGGAGTCGGAGGAGCCGATGGGAATGATCTTAAGCTGTGCCTGCGTCTCTTCGCTCACATCCTTTTTGCTCACCTTGATGACCGCGAGATCATCCGCCTCGTCCGAGCCGACGATTTCCGCCGGGGCCGCCGACTCGTCCACGAAGGCGACGGACAGTTCTTTGGCTCCGCTTACAACGTGAGCATTTGTCGCGATCATGATATCGTCGTCCGTCTCCGCGACGATGATGCCCGTCCCCATGCTGACGCTCTCGATGCCCTGACCTTCGCCGAAGCCGCCGAAGCCGCCGAAGCCGCCTCCTCCGAAGTAATCCTCGAGGCTCTGGACGGAGGTATTGGTGATCGCCACCATGGCCGGCATGGAGTTTGCGGCGACATCCTTTACACTCATGTCCTCCGTATTATTCTCCGTGGTGGAGCCGAGGACGGTTTCCGTCACGCCGGCGCTGTCCGCGTCTTTGTCCGGGGCGCTTCCGAATAAGGCCGTTTTCTCATATCCGCCCTTATCTGCCGCCGGCGCCGCAGCTGCGATGCCGGGCACATTCAATTCCTGGTAAGAAACAACACCCGCACCGAGAAGACCGATGCCTGCCGCAAGTGACGCGCAAAGACCGAAGCTTTTCCATGTATTCATATTCTGTACCTCCTTATCGCTGCCGGCGTCTTCCGGATGCCGGTTTATGTTCTGCTTAAATGATCGAAAAAAAGTGTGACGCTTTGGTGAAACGATTTTGAAGAAAATGAGAAGAGTATTTGTGAAAAATGTGACCGCTCCGTTTCAGGATTGCCATAAGAAAATCTGTGGTGTATGATATCGGAACAGTGGAAATGCGGTACATGGCATGCGGCAGAGCGGAGTGCCGGCGTCCATTTCAGCGGGAAGGAGGTGGCTCATATGGAGAAGAAGGCTCTTCTGATTTATAATCCCAAGGCGGGAAGAGGGCAGTTTCTTTCATATCTTCATGAAACAATAGACCGTCTGGTCAAGGGCGGATACCGCGTCGAGGTGTATCCGACCCAGTCCCAGGGGGATGCGGCTGAATTTATCAGGAATCTCGAGGGGGATTATGATCTTCTGGTTCCGGCCGGCGGGGACGGGACGCTTGACGAGGTGGTGACGGGCATGCTGCGCAGCGGAAGGAATGATCTGATCGGGTATATTCCGGTCGGATCCACCAACGATTACGCGGCGTCGCTCGGCATACCGGCGGGGGCCAGGGCGGCGATGGATACGATTCTTAGCGGCACGCCCTTCAGCGTGGACGCCGGGGTGGTGAACGGCGAGCACATTTTCATCTATGTGGCGGCCTTCGGCGCCTTTACCGACGTCGCCTACGCGACGGATCAGAATCTGAAAAACACGCTCGGCCACGCGGCCTACCTGGTCGAAGCCATGAAGCGTCTGCCGGAGATCAAGCCCCACAGGGTGAGGGCCATGGCGGGATCGAGGGTGATGGAGCACGAGTACATACTCGGCATGGTCACAAATGCCACCTCAGTGGGCGGCTTCAGAAACATCACCGGGAAGAATGTCGCGCTCGACGACGGGCTGTTTGAGGTGACGCTTGTGCACAACCCGGCAAATCTCCTCGAGATGCAGGAGATATTGACAGCCCTTCTCACTCAGACCTATAATACGGAACTGATTGATTACTTTAAAACGGATCATCTCGTGATGGAGTCGAGGGAGGAAATATCCTGGACCTTCGACGGGGAGTACGGCGGATCCTTTACACACCTGGAGCTTCAGAATAACAAACAGTCTGTCCGCATTCAGAGGATGAACGGCTGAACCACTCACCCACAGGAGTCAATATGGAATCAGGCAGATATAAGGAAGAGAAGGGATATCACGTACAGAAGATTTTCGGGGAGGATGTCTTCAACGAGGATATGATGCGTAAGCGTCTGCCCCGCAAGGTCTACGAGGAACTGAAAAAGGCGATCGACGAGGGCAAGGAGCTGGACCTCCCGACCGCCGACATGATCGCGCACGAGATGAAGGAGTGGGCGATGGAGCAGGGCGCGACCCATTTTACGCACTGGTTCCAGCCGCTCACGGGCGTCACGGCGGAGAAGCACGACTCCTTCCTTTCGGCCCCTCTTCCGGACGGCCGGGTGCTTATGACCCTGTCCGGAAAGGAGCTGATCCGCGGGGAGCCGGACGCGTCCTCCTTCCCCTCAGGGGGCCTTCGGGCGACTTTCGAGGCCCGCGGGTACACGATCTGGGACTGCACGTCCCCCGCTTTTGTCCGGCACGACGAGGCCGGTGCGACCCTCTGCATTCCGACTGCCTTCTGCTCCTATACCGGCGAGGCGCTCGATCAGAAGACGCCGCTGCTGCGCTCCATGGAGGCGATCGGCCGGGAGTCACTCCGCCTCATCCGCCTCTTCGGGAATTCATCCTCTTTGAGGGTGACCCCCTATGTGGGCGCCGAGCAGGAATATTTTATCATTGACCGCGAAAAGTATCTGAAACGGAAGGATCTCGTCTTTACGGGCCGCACGCTGTTCGGCGCCGCGCCGCCCAAGGGACAGGAGCTGGACGACCACTACTTCGGGACGCTGCGCCCCCGGATCGCCGCCTACATGCGGGAGGTCAACGAGGAGCTCTGGCGGCTCGGCGTTCCGGCCAAGACCCAGCACAACGAGGCGGCCCCGGCCCAGCACGAGCTCGCCCCGATCTATGAGAAGGTCAATGTGGCCGTGGATCACAATCAGATCATCATGCAGACGCTGAAGCGCGTCGCCACGCGCCACGGGCTCCGCTGCCTGCTTAATGAGTAGCCGTTCGAGTGGGTGAACGGATCGGGCAAGCACAACAACTGGTC
>CAYLHR010000062.1:0-11133 GCA_964383335.1 uncultured Lachnospiraceae bacterium | reverse complement strand
CGGATGAGATCGGCGAAATATTCGAGGCGCTCGCGTCCCTGGCACATTTTTTCATAATTGAACGTCTTGATCCGGATCGAGAACATGGCCGCGTAGTACGCGAGCGGGTAATTGATCTTGTAATAGGCGATCCGGAAGGCATTCATGACGTACGCCGCCGCGTGCGCCTTCGGGAACATATATTTGATCCGCTTGCACGACTCAATATACCACTCCGGCACGCCGTGCTCCTTCATCTCGCTCTCCTGCTCGGGTGTCAGGCCCCGTCCCTTCCGCACCGCCTCCATGATCTTGAAGGAATGCTCCGGCTCGACCCCCCAGTTGATCAGGTTCAGCATGATATCGTCACGTGTGCAGATGGCCGTGCCCAGCGTGCAGTCCCCGTTCCGGATAAAGTACTGGGCGTTGTCCAGCCAGACGTCCGTCCCGTGGGAAAGTCCCGAGATCCGGATGAGCTCCGAGAAGGTCTTCGGTTTCGTGTCCCTCAGCATCCCCATCACGAAATTGGTTCCGAACTCCGGGACGCCCAGCGTCCCGAGATCGATGCCGTCCAGCTGCTCCTTCGTGACGCCCAGGGCCTCCGTCCCCGTGAAAAGGGACAGCACCCCCTTGTCATCGAGCGGCACCTTGAGCGGGTCCTCGCCCGTCAGGTCCTGAAGCATGCGGATGATGGTCGGATCATCGTGTCCGAGAATATCCAGCTTGAGGAGGTTCGTGTCAATGGAGTGATAATCAAAGTGCGTCGTGATGATCGGAGAGTTCACGTCGTTGGCGGGGTGCTGGACCGGCGTAAACCAGTTGATATCCATCCCCTTTGGAAGGACGATGACGCCCCCGGGGTGCTGGCCGGTTGTCCGCCTTACGCCCACGCAGCCCGCCGCCAGGCGCTCCAGCTCGCACCGCTTTTTGGTCACGCCCTGCTCCTCGAAATATTTGAGGGCGTAGCCGTAGGCCGTCTTGTCCGCCACCGTGCCGATGGTCCCGGCCTTGAAGGTCTGGCCCTTTCCGAAGATCACCTCCGTGTAGGCCTGGGCCACGCCCTGCTCGTCTCCGGAAAAGTTGAGGTCGATATCCGGTTCCTTGTCGCCCTTAAAGCCGAGGAAGGTCTCGAAGGGAATGTCGAAGCCGTCCTTTACGAGCATCTCCCCGCACACGGGACAGACCTTATCCGGCATATCGCAGCCGCACCGCCCGTCGAGATGCGCCTGCTTTGTCTCCTCGGAATCAAATTCAGAGTAATGGCAGTTCGGGCACCGGTAGTGGGGCGGCAGCGGATTTACCTCCGTGATATGGGACATCGTGGCGGCAAAGGAGCTGCCGACCGAGCCCCTCGATCCCACGAGATACCCGTCGCTCATGGACTTCTCCACAAGCTTCTGCGCGATGATATACATGACCGCGTAGCCGTTCTTAATGATGGAACCGAGCTCGCGGTCCAGTCTTGATTTCACCGGCTCCGGCAGAGGGTCGCCGTACATGTCCGCTGCCGTCCTGTAGCACATTTCCTCGAGATCCTTCTCGGAATTCGGGATGGAGGGCGGGCACTTGTCCGGATAGATCGGTGAGATCTTCTCGATCCGGTCCGCGATCAGATTCGTGTTCTCCACCACAACCTCGTAGGCCTTGCCGCTTCCGAGATAGGAGAACTCCTGCAGCATCTCGTCGGTGGTACGCAGATAAAGAGGCGGCTGCTCCCCCTCCTCCTTATAGCCGTGGCCGGCCTGTATGATTGCCCTGTAAATCGCGTCCTCCGGGTTCAGAAAGTGCACGTCGCAGGTCGCGCAGACGGGCTTTTCAAACTGCTCGCCGAGCCGGACGATCCGCCGGTTCACGGCCCGCAGATCCTCCGCGGAATTCATCCCGTACTTCGGATCCTTCAGCATATAGGCGTTATTTCCGACCGGCTGTATCTCCAGATAATCGTAGTAGTTGACGATCCGCGCGATCTCCGCGTCCGAGGCGCCGGAAAGAAGCGCCTGGTACAGCTCGCCGGCGGAACAGGCGCTCCCGAGTATGAGCCCCTCCCTGTGCCGGTTGAGAAGGCTTCTCGGCACGCGCGGCCTCATCTTGAAATAGCGGAGGTGCGACTCTGAAACCAGTGTGTAGAGATTCCGGCGCCCCGTCTCATTCCGTGCGAGAATGATCGCGTGATAGTAGCGGAGGTTCCGCGCGCGCTCCTCCGAGACGATGCCCTTCTCGTTGAGATCCGCCCAGGTGACGATGCCCGCCTCCTCCATCAGATGCAGAAGTCCCAGCCACACATAGGCCATGCTCTGCGCCCTCGGAAACGCGCGCATCTCGTCGCTGCAGTTCACCTTCATGTGGCGGACCAGGGTCCGGAAGCGGATCCTTCCGATTCCGGGCACGAGGAAGCGCACAACCGACGGAATATCGACGCTTGTTTTCGCCCTCACCTTAAGGCTGCATCTGGAGCAGGCGGCCGTAAGAAAGTTCATCTCCTGGCCGGCCTCATAGGCGGCGAGAGGAAGCGTTCCCGCAAAGTCCAGGAATTCCGTGAGCGCCTCCTTAAGAGAGGGTGCCCCCGCCGCCATCTCGTCCGTGATGCCCGTCTCCGTCTGCATCGAGAAGGGAATGGGCCGGCCGGGATTGACCAGGGTGGAAAATTCCCCAGTGATCTTTCCTCCCTCAAACCGGACCGCCGCGATCTCAATGATATCGTGTACGAGGGGGCTCTGTCCCGTCGTGACCGTCGAAAAGACGATCAGCGGATCGGCCGCATTGCCGTCAAGAGAGCCGCTCACGAGATTACTCGTGTCATCCACGAGATAGGCCTCGCACCCGTAGATGATCTTCATATCCGCGTCCTTCGGGATGCCGCCCTTTCCGCCGACCGCCTTGTGCGCTTCCGGAAAGGACTGCACGACCCCGTGATCGGTGATGGCGAGCGCCTTCATGCCGAAATGCCAGGCCTGCTTCACAAGCGACGTCGCCGAGGCGACGGCGTCCATGTCCGACATCTGGGTGTGGCAGTGCAGCTCCACCCTCTTTTTCGGCGCGGTATCGGACCGCTCCTCGCGGATGGGGGGGATCCGCCGGATTCCGTAGACGCTCTTCAGCATCAGTTCCCGGTCGAAGGGATCGAAGTCCATGAGGCCGCAGACCGCAAAAGCCTCCCCCTTCTTGAAGACGGAGGTGAACTCCCCCTCCTCCTCTCTGTCGAACCAGAGCTTCATCCGCAAACTGTCCGTGTAATCCGTGAGCGCGACGGTGAAGATAATCCGCCCGCTCCTTGTCTCGCGGCTCTCTGTCTGGAAGACCTCGCCCCGGACCGTCACCTCGGAGGGCTCCTCCCCGAGCGAGGCCATGGGCACCGGCTCCGAGTCGAAGGGACGCCCGTATATCACGGAGGGGTCTTTGGACAGGCCGGTATATTTCTTCCTGGGCCTCTCTTCCCTCGCAGGCAGCTTTTTCTCCGCCTCCGCGGGCGTCTTCCTGGCCCTGTTGATTCTTAAGACCTCGTCTACTCTCTCGGCAATTCTCCGCTCGTCCGCCTCCCGCTCCGCGCCGCGGTGCGGCTCCGTGAACGAGCACTCCACGTCGAGACCGGAAAAGCCGGCGCGCTCCGTAAAGATCTTCTCAATATACTGCTTCAGCTCCTCTTTTCTCGCCCGGGAGATGACGCTGTCGGGAATATCCGCGCGGACGAGCCCGGGCCCGAAGGTAAGCTCGGCCCCCGAAAAGGTATGGTAAAGAAGGGGGCTGACCGTCTTCAGCTCGAGAAGCATGCTCTTCCTGTAGCTCCGGTAAAAATGCTCAGGCGTATAGGAGGCAGAGAGCCGGAACCGCTCCACCACCTTGACTTCCATCCTGCGTCCCGGACAAAGCTGTGACGCGATGGCTTCCTCTATATCGTAAATAAGGGACTTTTTCAGCCAGTTTTCAGATACGGCATAGACGCGGAGTCTGTTTCCCGACCGGTTGACCGCCACCCGCTCCACCGTCACGTATTCAAGCAGCTCCTGCACCTTGGGGGCAAGCGAAAGACCGGGGAACACCTCGGCGAAGGGTTTCGGTTCTCCATTCATCTGTCCTTACACCACCCCGTCAGTTCTTCGCGAAGCGCCTCAAGCAGCTGATCCTCAGGCACCTTGCGGATAATCTCGCCGCGCCTGAACAGAAGACCCTCGTGTCTGCCGCCGGCAATCCCGAAATCCGCTTCCCTGGCCTCCCCGGGCCCGTTCACCACGCATCCCATGACGGCCACCTTGAGATCAAGCGGGATGTCCCGGACCATTTCCTCCACCTGAGAGGCCAGTGAGATGAGGTCGATCTCCGTCCGGCCGCAGGTCGGGCAGGAGATCACCTGAACCCCGCCCTTTTTAAGGCCCAGCGTCTTCAGGATCAGCCTGGCCGTCCGCACCTCTTCCACGGGATTGCCCGTCAAAGAGACGCGGATCGTGTCTCCGATCCCGCCGTGCAGGATAATTCCGAGTCCCACCGAGGACCTGACGCTTCCGGAGAAAACCGTTCCCGCCTCAGTGATGCCCACGTGAAGCGGGTAGGGACAGACCTCCGCGATTCTCTCGTGCGCCTCGATGCACATGAGGACGTCCGACGACTTGATGCTGACGACAATCTGATCATATCCCGCATCCTCGATCATATGCACCTTGTCCATGGCGCTCTCGACGAGGCCGGCCGCCGTGACGCGGCCGTATTTTTCGATCAGCTCCTTCTCCAGCGACCCGGAGTTGACGCCCACCCGGATCGGCACCTGCCGCTCCCTCGCCGCGGCCGTCACCTCGCGGATTCTCTCCTTCCCGCCGATGTTGCCGGGATTGATCCGGATCTTGTCCGCGCCGCAGCGGATGGCCTCAATCGCGAGGCGGTAATCAAAATGGATATCGGCGACGAGGGGAATGTGAATCCTCCCGCGGATCTTCCCGAGCGCCTCCGCCGCCTCCCGGTTCGGCACCGTGCAGCGGATGATCTCGCAGCCGGCCTTCTCGAGCTCAAGGATCTGGGCACACGTGGCCTCCACATCCTCCGTCTTTGTATTTGTCATGGACTGAATGGCGATCGGATGTCCGCCTCCGATCACCCGGTCTCCGATCCTGATCTCCTTCGTCCGTTCACGATACAGCATATTCTTCTCCTCACCGGCCCTTCCGTCTTGATTTCAGCCGGGAGACACGTCTCCCGTCCGGCTGTACACGGTAAACCTGTACGGTATCCCGCCCGATTCGAGTAGCTCGCCCGGATCCGTCTCCGTCCATTCCGGATCCCTGTCGAGATCCGGGAAAAATGTATCCGCGTCAAACCGCTTCCCGATCTTCGTCACATAAACCGTCCCGCAAAGAGGAAGCATCTCTTTGTAGATCTCGCCCCCGCCGGCCACGAAGACCTCCCTGTCCGGGTATCTCCGGGCAGCCGCCTCCGCCTCCGCCGCGGAGTGCACGGTCTCCGCTCCCGGAACCTGATAATCCGGGTTCCGGGTAATCACGATATTGACCCGGTTTTTCAGGGGTTTTCCTCCGGGAAAAGATTCCAGGGTCTTCCGGCCCATGATGAGCACCGCCCCGGCCGTCATATTCCGGAAGTACTTCATATCCTCCGGGATATGCGCGAGCAGATTCCCGTCTTTCCCGATGCCCCAGTCCGGATCAGCCGCGACAATCGCCTTCATTATTTCTCCTTCTCCTTCCCCGCATCCGGTCCGGCTGTCTCCGCATCCGCTTTTGTATCCGCGTCCGCTTTTGTATCCGCGTCCTCCTCATTCTCCTCCGGGGCCGGCTCCGCGGGGAGACGCCCGTAGAGCTTCGTCATCGCGCGGATGCTCTCCGCCAGCTCCCGGGACAGAAGGCCGGGCGTCACGCGCCAGACCCAGTTGCCCATTCCGGTCGCGGGGGCGTTGATGCGGGCCTCGTTGCCCTTCACCAGGAAGTCCTGAATGGGAACGATGGCCAGATCCGCCACGGAGCGGAAGGCCTCGCGGATGAAATCCCAGGTAAACTGCCCGTAATCGGTATAAATCGAGTTAATATATCTTCTCGCGAAGTCCCGGTCGTGATCGCTGAGGGACTCGATCCACCCGCGCGTCGTCATATTGTCATGAGTTCCCGTATATACGACACAGTTTGTGACATGATTGTAGGGCAGGTAGAGACTCGCCTCCGACTCGTCGAAGGCGAACTGCAGCACCTTCATGCCGGGATACCCCGTCTCCTCAAGCAGCTCCCCGACCGAGGGCGTGATGAAGCCGAGGTCCTCGGCGATGATGGGCACGTCACCCAGCACCTTGTGCATCTCACGGAAGAGATCCGCACCGGGTCCCTTCTCCCATCTTCCCTTTTCCGCGGTCTCATCCCCGTAAGGGATCGCGTAGTACTCGTCAAACCCTCTGAAATGGTCAATCCTCAGCACGTCGTAAAAGGCAAAGCAGCGGGCCATCCGGCGGATCCACCACCTGTACCCGGTCTTTTTCATATATTTCCAGTCATAGATGGGATTGCCCCAGAGCTGGCCCGTGGGCGCGAAGGCATCCGGGGGACAGCCGGCGACGACCGTCGGAATATTCTCCTCGTCGAAGCGGAACATTTCCGGATGCGCCCAGGTATCCGCGCTGTCGAAGGCGACGTAGAAGGGGATGTCGCCGATGATCCGGATCCCCTTTTCCGCCGCGTAGGCGTGAAGGCGCTCCCACTGCTTCATGAACTCATACTGCTGGAATCTGTAAAAATCCACCGTCCCCGAGATCACCTCGGACGTCACGTCCATGGCCTTTTTGTCCCGGTTCCTGTAAGGCGTCTCCCACTCGCTCCAGGGCTTTCCCTGATTCTGCTCCTTGAGCGCCATGAAGAGACAGTAGTCCTCCAGCCAGTCCGCTTCCTTCTTTACGAAGGCCTGAAACGCCTTATCGGCCTTCTCCGTCTCCCTGAACCGCTCCCAGGCCTTCCGGAGTACCTTAAACCGGCCGCTGTAGACTTTGCCGTAGTCCACCGCCTCCGGATCGCTGCCCCAATCCGCCTCGTCGCACTCCCCGGGAAGAAGGAGCCCTTCCTCCTGCAGATCCTCCAGACTGATGAAATAGGGGTTCCCCGCGAAGGTGGAGAAGGACTGGTAGGGGGAGTCGCCAAAGCCCGTGGGCCCGAAGGGCAGCACCTGCCAGCAGCTCTGTCCCGCCGACTCCAGAAAATCCACGAATTCATAAGCTTCTTTAGAAAAACACCCGATCCCGTAGCGGGACGGAAGTGACGTAATCGGATAGAGAATACCGCTGCTTCTCATATAGATCATTCCTCCTGAAATCTGCTGCGGACATCTGTCAGCGTGTCCGCGCTCCATATATTGTAAAACATGAGCCGTCTTTTGTCATCGCCAAATGCGGCGCGGCGCCGGCGGCTCACAACAAAAAACAGCGGGAAGCCTTGCTTTTGCAAGGTTCCCGCCGTGAAAGCTGCTGACCGGAATCGAACCGGTGACCTCCTCACTACCAATGAGGTGCGCTACCGACTGTGCCACAGCAGCCTGCGTGAAAACGCAAGACATATTGTAACAAATCCTGCTCTGTTTTGCAACAGCAATTTCAGTAAAAGATTTCCGGCCGCTCCCGGGTGCCGCAGAGCTCCATAAATTCACGGATTCCCGCCTCGCCCTCGACCAGCATCACGTCCTCGAATTTTCCGGTCTCACGGTCCAGAAAACCGGCCGTCATCTCAGCCGTGCAGATGCTTTTTCTGATAGCCGGCACCTGCCGCTCCCTGTCATATAAAAGCGTTTCCCTCTTCTTCTTCCCGAACAGCATATCACACCTCCGAAAGGGCGCTCCGGATCCCGCTCTCCGCGGCCTGCACGGACCCCTGCACCATGCCGGGCTTTCCTCCGCCCCGGGCGCCCAGCTTTTCCTTCAGAATCCGCATGACCTCCCGGGCGTCCTTCTCCGCGCTTCCGATGACGAAGCTGTAGCCCTCCCCGTCACTGCCGGAAAATGCGCCGCAGAAGCCCCTTCTCCTCTCCATCATCCCGTTGACCGCGGTCCGCAGGTCCGCCGCGTCCGCGCCCTCCGCGAACAGCCAGGCGTCCTCGCCCTCCGGCAGGGCCTCCGCCTTCACAAGGAGCAGTTCGCCGGACACCTGCGAGAGCGCGCCGCGCAGCCTGCGGTTCTCCTCCCGCGCCTTCACGGTCTGCGGATAAATCTCCGACGGGGAGGTGGACAGATACCGCGCCGTCTCCGTCACGATCCGGTGCTCCTCCGCCGCCTGCCGGAGCGCCCTGTCCCCGCACAGGATGCTGACCCGCACACCGCTCTTCCAGCGGATCATGCCCGTCACCATGAGAAATCCGATCTCCCCGGTGCGGCGCACATGAGGCGCGCAGCAGGCGCAGGCGTCCGCGCCCGGAAAGACGACGATCCGGACCTCCCCGGGCAGATCGAGCTTGCTCCTGTAGGCGAGCCCCTCCCGCTCCTCCGGCGTCGTCACAAGAACCTGAGACGGAATATCCGCCCAGATGGCCCCGTTGACCTCCCGCACGATCTCCGGCAGATCCTCTGCGGGGATCTCGCCGTCAAAGTCCAGCGTCACTTCCTTCCCGCTTAAATGAAAGCCGACGTTGCTGAACCCGTATCTGCGGAACACAGCGCCCGAAAACAGGTGTTCCCCGGAGTGCTGCTGCATGTTGGAGAAGCGCTCCTCCCAGTCGATCCTGCCCCGCACGCGCTCCCCCGCGGAAAACGCGTCCGCCCTCTCCATCGTGTGGATAATCTCGCCGTCCCGGATCTGCACGTCCACAACCCGGACGCCGCCGATCTCACCGTGATCCGGGCTCTGTCCCCCCTCCTCGGGGAAGAACAGGGTCCGGTCGAGCACCAGCTCCCTGCCCTCCGCCCGGATCACTTCCGCCTCAAACTCCCGGGCATAGGCATCCTCCTCATACAGCTTTCCTGTCCGAATCCCGCTCGCATCTCTCATCGGGTATAATCATCCTCCCGCTCATTTCTCTGATCGGTCCGGACCTCTCGGCCGGCCGGACCCGCGGACATATCATAACACAGAAAATGAACCGCTTACAACGCCCTCCCATCTCATATCTCTTCCCGCCTTCCTGTCGAAAATCCTCCCGTTTTCTGGTACAATAAAATATGTCTGCAGTATGGCATCCGCAGCTTAAAAAGGAAGGGGATATGAACATGGAGCATCTTGAAAAAAGATATCTGGAGCGTCTCTCGGAGCTTTATCCGACCATAGCGGAAACCTCCACCGAGATTATCAACCTGTCTTCGATTCTCAATCTGCCCAAGGGAACGGAGCATTTCATCACCGATATTCACGGCGAGTACGAGGCCTTCTCCCACGTCCTCAGGAACGGGTCCGGTGCCGTCCGCAAGAAGGTGGGCGAGGTATTCGGGCGGACGCTGTCGGAGGAGGATATCCGGGAGCTCTCGACGCTCATCTACTATCCGGAGGAAAAAATCGACCTCATAAAGAGAAGCCGGTCGGAGGAGCAGCTGGACGACTGGTACAAAATCATGCTGTACCGTCTGATCGCCGTCTGCAAATACACCTCCAGCAAATACACCCGGAAGAAACTGAGAAAGGAGCTGCCCCCCGAATTCGCCTTTGTCATCGAGGAGCTGATCACCGAGAAGGACGACGTGGAGGACAAGGAGGCCTACTACGGGGAAATCATAAGGGCCATCATCCGCACAAAGCGCGCCGACAGCTTTATCGTCGCCCTGGCGGAGCTGATTCCCAAGCTCACGGTGGACCACCTCCATATTCTGGGCGATATCTATGACCGGGGAAGCGGCGCCGACGATATCATGGACACCCTGATGGGCTATCACAGCCTGGATATCCAGTGGGGGAACCACGACATCCTCTGGATGGGCGCCGCGGCCGGCCAGCTCTGCTGCATCGCCAACGTCGTCCGCGTCTGCGCGAGGTACGGGAATCTGGATATTCTGGAGGACGGGTACGGGATCAATCTGCTCCCGCTGGCCGCATTTTCCCTCAAAACCTACGGCGACGACCCCTGCTCCTGCTTCCGTCTGAAAAACGAGACGGCCGATCAGGAGGAAACCGACCTCGAGATGAGAATCCACAAGGCCATCTCCGTGATTCAGTTCAAGCTGCAGGGACAGCTCGCGAAAAAGCGGCCGGGCTTCGGCATGGGAGACCGTGCCCTGATGGAGTATATCGATTACGAAAAGGGAACGGTCACGGTCGAGGGAAAGGAATATCCCCTCCTCGACACCAACTTCCCGACCGTGAACCCGGAGGATCCGGACGCCCTCTCCGAGGAGGAGGAGCACGTCATGGAGCGCCTCCGCACGGCTTTTCTCAACTGCAGACGTCTGCAGCAGCACATGCTGTTTCTCCTCAATAACGGATCGCTCTACAAGATCGCGAACGGCAATCTTCTGTATCACGGCTGCATGCCGCTCGACGAAAACGGCAATTTCAAGGATGTCCGGATCTATGACCAGACCCTTCGCGGGAAGGCGCTCTACGACAGACTGGATACCTATGTGAGGAGAGCCTTCTTTTCCACCAATCCCATTTTGCAGGATGACGGAAGGGATATCCTGTGGTGGATCTGGTGCCACAGAGACTCGCCGCTCTTCGGGAAGGACAAAATGGCGACCTTTGAGAGATATTTCATCGCCGACAAGGAGACGCATAAGGAGAAGAAGACGCCTTACTACAATCTCATGGACGATGAAGCATGCGTCGGCGCCATTCTGGCGGAATTCGGTCTCACGGGCGAACACTGCCATATCATCAACGGACATGTTCCCGTAAAGCGGGGCGAATCCCCCATCCACTGCGGCGGAAAGCTGCTCGTCATAGACGGAGGATTCTCCAGAGCCTATCAGGGGGAGACCGGTATCGCGGGATACACCCTCATCTTCAACTCCTGGGGGCTCAGGCTCGTCGCGCACGAGCCCTTCACCTCCACCGAGGAGGCCATCCGCTTCGGCACCGATATTCATTCCGACCGCGTCATGGTGGAAAAGTTCACGCAGCGCCTCCTCATCGCGGACACGGACATCGGCGCGGATATCCGCGAAAGAATCGACGAGCTGGAACAGCTGCTCGCGGCCTACCGGAGCGGAGACATCGTGGAAAAGCGCTGAAGAGCCCCGGAAAAGAACCGGAAGCTGTCAGGACT
>CAYLHR010000061.1:3826-11216 GCA_964383335.1 uncultured Lachnospiraceae bacterium | reverse complement strand
CCGGACGCAACGAGTCAAACAGAACCGTCCCCACTGACTCATAAAGGAGGAAAACAGATGGCAATTAATCCGATGGCACTTTTAGAGATGAAGGAGCGGCTGGATACGTTTAATCGGGATCATCCGAAATTTATGCTGTTTCTGGGAGCGGTGCGGGATAACGCGCTTTTTGAGGGTTCCGTGATGGAGGTGAAGGTGACGACGCCGGAGGGACGTGAGTTTGTGTCCAATATCAGGCTGAACGCGAATGATATGGAGACGATCCGGTTATTGATGGAGATGAGGTAGGTTTTATGAGTCTGTATCTTCACCTGATTTCCAACATTTCCCGCGGAGAGTCTCTGAGTGAGTTCGCAGATTTGTGCTGCAGACTCATTCAAAATCCGATCATGATATGCGACGCCTCCTTCTTTGTTCTGGCCTACAGCCAGAATGAGGATCCGGATGATTATGTCTGGCAGGAGATTATTAAGAGAAAATACAGCCCCGAAATCTTTGTGAAGCAGTCAGATATTGATCATTTTTACAGAAGGGTCAAAGACACGATGCTTCCCTTATTTGTGGATGAGCGCGCCTTTGAGTCGGAACACAGGAGGGCAGTGGGAGCCGTTTATGACGGAAGTACGGTGTCGGGATACATCACGGTTCTCGAATATGAATCTCCGATTACCGAAGACACATTGCTGAACATGAAGCTGATTGCGGAGCTTCTGTCCATCCGGTTCAAGGAGGATCACCTGGCGTCCAACTCCTTTCGGAAATACAGGAATGACTTTGTTGTCAGCATTTTGAGCGGCAACATGATCGATCCGGAGATGGTCGCGACCAGGGCCGCGTATCTGAATGTCTCCTTTTATCATTATTTTGCGGTTCTGGGAATTGAGGCACTCGGGGCGGATTACTCTTCTTCCTATTCCGATCAGGTCAAAAATGTTCTGCTTCACTGGTTTCCGACCTGCATTTATTCACATCTCGAAAATAAAACCTATTATATCGTCAGTTATCCTGAGGAGGGGGCGTGGAGGGATATTCAGAACAGTGAGTTCCTCCGGTATCTGTCCCACGAGAATCTGATCTGTATCATGAGCGATTTCACCGATGATATTATGAAGGTCTCCCGATGCTTCAGCCAGGTCAGACAGATGGAAAAGCATTATCTGCATTGCAGAATGCCGGGTTCTCCCCGTCTGATTGTGTATTCTTATGATGTGATTTTTTCCATCCTTGAAAATATCGAGAACGGTTATCTGGAGGAAGTCTATGAGCGGCTCCGTGCATCCGATGCAAGCCTGAAAACGGAATACTGCCGGACACTGGAGACATTTTTCAAAAAGAATCAGAATATCAGTGATACGGCTGCGGCGCTCCATATACACCGGAATACAGCTATTTACCGGCTTGCCAGGATTCGGGAGCTCCTCGGTCTGGATTTTGATGACTATCGGGTCAGATTACAGCTGGAATTGGTGATTCTTAAAAAATCTATCGCCTCTCACGCTGATTCTTTGTAGGATCCTACAAAGAACTTTCTGTGATTTCTCTGTCCTGTCAATTTTCTCCGGTCGGGAATAAAGGTAAAATTTGGGAGAAAGGAGGAAAAGCGACAGACTTTTCCAAAGGTGTACAGTATGAGTTACGAGAAATTGCTGCAGCCCGGAAAAATAGGCAGGATGGAACTGAGAAACCGTATGATCATGCCCGGAATGGGCACAAATCTGGCGGCCGCGGACGGAACGGTGTCGGATGTGATCGTCAACTATTATTCGCGCCGCGCAAACGGCGGCATCGGACTCATTATTACAGAGGTGTGCTGCCCTGATCCGTCGGGCCGGGTGATTCCGGGCGAGATCGAGGCGACATACAACTATTTCATGCCGGGATTAAGCCGCGTGCCTCACGCGATTCATTCGGGCGGGGCAAAGGCATGTCTGCAGCTCGCTCACGGCGGATGTTTCGCGAGCGAGGGCGTCACCGGTCAGCGGCCGCTTACCCCCTCGGGAAAAGTGACGATGCTGCTTCCGGATGAAAATCCTCAGTATATGACAGTGGAGCAGATTCATAAGCTCGAGGAGGCGTACGGAGATGCCGCACACCGCGCCATGGTCTGCGGATTCGACGCCGTTGAGCTTCACGGTGCCCACGGTTATATGCCGCTTCAGTTCCTTTCGGCCTATACGAATCAGAGAACGGACGAGTACGGCGGCAGTCTTGAAAACCGGGCCAGATTCGCGCTGGAAACAATCCGGAAAATCAAGGAAAAAACGGCGGAAGATTTCCCGCTCATTTACCGCCTGTCAGGTGAAGAGGATGTACCGGACGGGATAACGCTCGAGGAAGCCTGCGCATTTGCGAAGATGGCGGAGGAGGCCGGAGCGGATGCGATCCACGTCACCGGCGGAACATGGGATTCCCGTCTGCAGAATTACTTTGATGTGCTGGCGGGGAAGAAGGATCCCGCGGGACTCAATCTCTCGAACGGCGTAGCCATTTCTCTCTGGGTTCCGCCAAACTATACGCCGAGAGCCTCTCTCGCTCATCTGGCGGCGGGAGTCAAGAAGGCGGTTTCGATTCCCGTTATCGCGGTCTGCTCAATTACGCCGGAGAAGGGCGAAGAAATACTGGAAAAGGGTGAGGCTGATTTCATCTCGTTCGGACGCCAGACCATAGCGGATCCCGACTGGCCGGATAAGATCAGGGAAGGAAGGCCGGAGGATATCCGCAGATGTCTGCGCTGCAATGAATGCCTCGGCCAGGTTATGGATAACTGCGGAATTTCCTGCGCGGTCAATCCGGAGGGCGGACACGAGCATGAACCTTATGTGAGGGATTATCCTGCGGAAAAACCGAAGAAAGTGGCGGTCGTCGGCGCGGGCCCGGCCGGCGTCTATGCGGCTCTTGAAGCGCGGAAGCGCGGGCATGAGGTCACTCTTTTCGATAAGAACGATTATATAGGCGGGCAGCTGAAGTATGTCTCCATTCCTGACTTCAAGCTGGATTACAGAGATTTCCTGACCTATCTCGTACACGCGGCGGAGAGCTCGGATGTGGACATCCGTCTTTCGACGGAGGCGACACCGCAGCTTTTGAAAGAGGGCGGCTATGAAGCAGTGATCGTTGCCACCGGAGCGGAGCCCTTTATCCCCGGATCAATCGAGGTGACGGACGCTGATGCAATTCTTAACCCGCTGAAGGTGATCGAGGGATCCGAGACGGCCGGGAAGAAGGTCGTCGTCGCCGGCGCGGGTCTGGTCGGCTGTGAGGTCGCCATGATGCTGGCTGAGCAGGGCAGAGAAGTGACAATGGTGGATCTGCTGCCTACGGCCTGCCCGGATCTGACCATCTATACAAAGTGGGTGCTGGATTCCAAACTCGCTGAGCTCGGGATTAAGATGAAGGGGAACCGCGTCATCAAAGAAATGTCAGGAACCGGCCTTACCGTTCAGAACGAAGCCGGAGAGACCGAGACATATGAGGGCGATTCCGTTGTCTGCGCGCTCGGCCTCAAACCCCGCAGGGAGCTTCTGGATCAGCTGAGAGCAGAGCTTCCGGGCGTACACATTATCCCCGTTGGTGACGTCAACAAGGCCAGAAAGATTATTCAGGCCACCCACGAGGGGTTCCACGCCGGCAGGATCGTGTGAGTCAGCGGGGACGGTTCTGATTGACTCATCATGGGTCGGAATAGTTATTAGTCCTTAGTTATTAGTTCTGAGTTATTAGTTATTAGTTATTGAATGAAAGCAGGGCATTCCCGCCGTGAGTGACACAGGTCATCGGGGCGGGGATGCCTTTTTCCGGAAGTGCCCGGGCCGGTCTGCGGGAATCTCCTGCGGGGTCTGTGACCCGGAGGCGTTCGGGACGGCGGACGGGCTCCGAATCTTCTGAGGTTGGAAAGGCCAATTTAAGCCCGCTGCACAATATTCCGGTTGATTCCGGTCAGACGCTCGATCTGGCGCACGCTCATCCCTTCTTCTTTCAATTCCCGAAGAACAAGATTGCGCTCCATGCGGTCCATGGTCTGGAGAAATGTGCCGCTTCTTCCCTGCAGATGTGAACAGATCACCCCCTGTGCCCACCTGTCGTCGTTCCTCTTACTGTCGAAATCCAGAAAATCCTGATCTGCGCCGCCGCATTCAAGCTGTCGGTCGATCTCCTCTCCGTTCATAAAAGCTCTGAACCGGTCCCTGCCTCCGATCAGCTTCTGAAATATTGTCGTATCCACAAATGACCCGCTCACCGCATATTCCGAGAAGCTGCTCCATTCATATGAGGCAGCGGCGCTTATCCCGGCTTTTGCCGGATTATTGAGGATGTACCGGAAGACATTCAGCAGAGCCGGCTCATTTTCAATTAATTCGCTCAGAAAACGATCCTGAAATAAATGCCCCGTCCTCTCATACTTTCTGTTGTAATAGGAAGCATAGCAGATGCCGATCTTCTTCATGAAAAGGGACTGGCAGAAATCGGGGTCGTTCACCAGCAGATGGACGTGATTCTCCATGAGGCAGTAGGCGCAGACGGAAAGACCGCAGTCTGCGGAATTTCGTCTGAGCAGATTCAGAAAATAGCGGTAATCTTTCGGTTCTTCAAAGAGAACCTGTCTGCCGATCCCTCTGACAATCAGATGGTAATAATCAGAACAGCTTCGTCGTCGTGCCTGTCTTGCCATATACGTTTTCTCTAATATGCGTTTTCTTTAAGGGGAAAAACAGTGAATTTCTTTAAGGGGAAAAAGTGATTATCTTTAAGAGTAAAAACAGTGAATTTTTTTAAGGGAAAAACATTGATTTTCTTTAAGGGAAAAATAGTGAAAGGATAGTGGAACTATACTAGCATGTGCAGAAGGCAAAGTCAATACAAAGAATATGATAAATATATTTCAGCATTATATTTGCAGAAATCCGGAAAAATATGGGGGTGATAAAACAGAAAAAACAACGCGGATACTAAATGAGTCAAAAAGAACCGTCCCCCTGACTCAATCGGACCCACTTGACATGAGGCGGTTCATGATGTATCTTGTATTTAGAAGTTTATCTAATAATAAAAATATCGAAATGAGGAGAGGAGGCGGTCCGTTTTGAACGCGGAGGGATTCAAGGCACTGTCTGATCCGAGCAGGCGGCAGATTCTCGAGCTTCTCGCGGACGGGGAGCTCACGGCGGGTGAGATTGCGGAGCATTTTGCCATGACAAAGCCGTCGATCAGTCATCACCTTAATATACTGAAGCACGCGGAGCTGGTTACGGCGGAGCGGCAGGGGCAGAACATTGTCTACCGGATCAACATGACGGTGCTTCAGGAGCTGACTAAGTGGTTTTTTGATATTACGGGAAAGAGAGGGGAGAAGGAGTCATGAGTAAGAAGACCATTTTGAGACTGCTCATTTTATTCTGTGCGGCAAATGCGGCCGGTCACCTGCTTATTTTTTCAAAGCTTCCCGCGGAGATTCCGGTACACTGGGGCGCTTCGGGTGAGATAGACGGATGGGGGCCGAAATATATGGACCTGGTCCTCGCGCTGATTCCCGCGGGCATGCTGCTGCTTTTTCAGATTCTGCCGAAGGTGGATCCGAAGTCTTCCAATTATGAGAAATTTGCCCCGATCTGGCTCGGATTTATGTCGGCCATGGTTCTTTTTCTGGGAGCTGTTTCCTGGATGGCCCCGCTTACGGTATTCGGCTTGATTCCGGAGGGCAGCGGCTGGACGGGGATTCTGATCAGCGGTACGCTCGGGCTCATTTTTATTGTGCTGGGGAATTATATGCCGCGGGTGCGCCAGAATTATCTGTTCGGGATCAAAACACCCTGGACGCTGGCGGATGAGCACGTGTGGGAGAGGACGCACCGCATGGGCGGCTATGTCTTTATTCTGATGGGCGCGGCGCTGATTCTTTTCGGCGCTGCGGCCCCGCGGATCGGGGACTTTGTGCCGGCCGTGATTCTGCTGGTGTCTGTTTTTGCCGGAACCGGGTGGCTGTTTCTGTATTCATATCTGGTTTATACCGGGAAGATGCGGTGAGCCGGGGGGGACGGCAGTTCTGAAAAATGTGCCCTGTAATGACGCATTTGCTGATATAATAAAAGACAGAATTGTCATCTTAAATGCGGGGATGCTGATGCGGATATCAGCAGTATCGTTTATTCCGGACGGGCGGACTCAAATGAGTCAAAAGAACCGTCCCCATTGACTCATGGAGGGTGTCGTGAATTACGAGGGTCAGATCTGCAGGACACCGATGGAGCGGAGCTCGTTTATGCTGCCGGTGATGGTGGGATGTTCGTATAATGCATGTAAATTCTGCGATCTTTTCAAGCATCTCACTTACCGGGAGCTGCCGCTTTCCCAGATCGAGGCGGAGTGTGCCCGGGTGAGGGATGCGGGCGGGAAGCCGAAGCGGGTGTTTCTGGGCGACGGCAATGCATTTACGTTTCCGGCGGCGAAGCTGCTTGAGATTATCGGGGTGGTGCGGGAGTACTTCCCTGATGTGCAGATGATCAATATGGACGCGACGGTCATGTCCATTCTGGAAAAGTCGGATGATGAGCTGAAGGCGCTCTATGACGCGGGGGTGCGGCATCTCTATCTCGGAATTGAGACGGGGCTGGATGACGTGCTGCATTTTATGAATAAGGATCACTCGCTCGGGGAGGCCTATGAGGCGATCGGGCGCATGCAGAAGGCAGGGCTCATTTTTGACGCGCATATCATGACCGGGATCGCCGGGGCGGGCCGGGGTGAGGAAAATGCGCGGGCTCTCGCGGACTTTTTCAATCGGACCCATCCCTCCAATGTCTGCAATTTTTCGCTGTTTATCCACGACAGAGTCGCGCTCTTTAAGGATGTCACGGCCGGGCGGTTCGTGCCGGCTACGGAGCTCGACAATCTGATCGAGGATCGGCTGCTCGTGTCCCTCATTCAGGCGGATGAGGATCACCCTGTCATGTATGAGGGGTTTCACGACTACATTTCCGCGAGGGTGCGCGGCACGCTGCCGGGGGACCGGGATAAGATGCTGGCGGCATTTGACCGGCTGATCAGTCAGGAGTCGGAGGAGGAAGCGCGGTATTCGATCATATATGAGGCGCATCCGGCGGTCTTCGACAGCGGGAGCGGCCGCTATTTATGGGAGACGGCGTGAGCGCCTGCCGGGAAGGAGCGTTTGACGCGCGGGAGGCGGCGCATTCTGCAGGGCCGGAGGCCGGGCGGGATGGCGGATTTTTACGGGAGACGGAATAAGAGCAGGGATGCGGATCCCTGCTCTTTTGTATTGGTGAGTTTGATGGTAAGTCAGACGGGGTCCGGGGCAGATGCGAGTCAGACGGGGACGGTTCTTTTTGACTCGTTGCGTTTTAAACGCAATGAGTCAAAAAGAACCGTCCCCGCTGAC
>CAYLHR010000061.1:0-3816 GCA_964383335.1 uncultured Lachnospiraceae bacterium | reverse complement strand
TCTGTGTTTTAAAAACTATATAAAAAAAAACACACCGTCCCCGCTGACTCACATCTGACTCACGGACCCCGCTGACTCGCTGACTCACTCTTCCTCAGGCGCGAGCTCCGTCGAGCCGCTCTTGTTGGGGAAGATGCAGGAGAAGATAATGAAGGCGATGAAGGCGGCAACGAGGCCCGGGACGATCGTCTGGCTGAAATGGATGCCGAAGAGGTCGCCGTGGGAGATCTGGTCGAGGTAGACGACGACGATCGTGCCCGCGATCAGAGAGGCGATCGTGCCGGCTGTCGAGGCCTTATCCCAGTAGTGGCCGAGGACGTAGGGGAAGAAGGATCCCGCCGCCCGGAGCGTGAAGCAGAACATCAGGATCGTGATGAGGCTCTGCGTGTTGAAGAGGGCGATGAACATGGAGGCAATGCCCACGATGCACATCATGATCTTCGTGATCTTCATCACTTCCTCGTCGGATGCGTCAGGCTTGATCGCCGCCTTGTAGATGTCATTCGCGAATATGGAGCCGGCGCCGAGGAGGTCGGAGTCGGAGCTCGACATGGTCGCGGAAATGATGCCGCTGAAGAGCAGTCCGCAGATGATCGCGGGCATGACTTCCATGGCGAGGACCGGGAGGGCGTAGCGCGCGCCGACGGCCTCGAAGTCCGCCGCGTTGAACTTGCCCATGTTGATGAGGGCGAGAACGATGATGCCGAGGACGGTCGGGATGAAGGCGTAGATGAAGTTGACGAGGGCCGCGAGCCAGGCGCCGCCCTTGGCCGCTTTTCCGTCCCTTGCCGCGTAGAAGCGGGAGACCGCCTCCTGGCCGACGGAGAAGGTGGCGACATACATGATGACGAGAGAGATGATGTCAAAGAGCGAGTAGCCCGCGAAGAGAGACATGGTTCCCTCCGGGACATTTGCCGCGACATTTGCCCAGCCGCCCGCGTAGTTTAAGGCGAAGGGGACGGCGATGATCATGCCGATCACGATGAGGAACACCTGGATGAAGTCGGTCAGGGTGACGCTCCAGAGACCGCCCATGATCGAGTAGACCGTGACGACGACAGCGACGATGATGACCGCGACCTGGTAGTTGATGCCAAGCATGGTCGAGAGAATGACGGCCGACGCGATGAACTGTCCTGCCGTAAGTCCGATGAGCGGCAGGAACATGATGATCGCCGTGATGAGGCCGCTTCCCTTTCCGTAGCGGCGGCGGAAATACTCAGGGACCGTCTTCACGGTCGCGCCGCGGAATTTCGGGGCGAGGAAGCTCAGGATGACGAAGGCGATGCCCATGGCGATGATGTACCAGGCAGCGCTCATTCCGTAGCCGCTCATGCCGTTCTGGACGACGCCGAGCGAGCTGCCGCCGCCGATCTCGGTTGCGGCCAGGGTGCCCGCCATAAGCAGGGGCCCGAGCCTCCGTCCGGCGACAACGAAGTCGGTGTTGCTGGTAATTCTGGTTGATGAATACCATCCGATAAACAGCATGGCAAGAAGGTAGAGTATGACCACTACTGTAACGATAATATTAATTTGCATATCAGATCCCCCTTTCAGAAACTGATGATGGTTACATAACCAGTTTATCAGCTGCCCCGTGACCGTTGTGTGCCAATTCTGCCGATAACCGACCAAAAATGCAGATAAACTTTGCGTATTTGTTAAATGTCGGATAGACTATAGGGAGTAACGGCACATTTGCCGCGGAAAAACGGAGGTAATATGCTGCGCATAGCCGTATGCGATGATGAAAGAGCCGAGCGGGAAGCCGTGGTCCGGGAGGCGGAGCACTTTTTCAGCCTGCACGGCATGAAAACCATGATCAGGGAATTCGGGTCGGCCCGGGCGCTTCTTCTTGAAAATGAGCCCTCTGACCTCTATCTCCTCGACGTCGTCATGCCTGAAGTTGACGGGATCAAGGCCGCTGAAATGCTGAAACAGACGCATCCGGAGGCCGTGGTCGTCTTTATCACGTCCATGATCGACAGCGCGGTGGACAGCTACCGGGTGGAGGCGGCGGGGTTTCTTCTTAAGCCGGTGACGGCGGAGACATTTGCGGAGACGGCGGAGCGCCTCATCCGGAGAGGCCTCATCGGAGAGGATCCGGTGATCACGGTATCGCGCGGCTATCAGACGGTTGAGCTTCCGGTGCGCAGGATCGCGGTTCTCGAAAGTGAACTGCACCGCGTGCACATTTATCTGGACGGGGGATCCTTTTCCGTGAGCCGCAGGCTGTCCTCATTTGAGGAGGAGCTGAGCCGCTTCCCCCAGTTTCACCGCTGTCATCAGAGTTTTATTGTCAATATGTCCTACGTCAGGGAGCTGAAGGGGAGCGTCTTTGTCCTCTCGGATGAGCTGCGGGAGGAGATCCGTGAGGTGCCGATTTCCCGCGCCTACCTGAAGAGCAGCAAAAAGGCCTTCTATGACCGTCAGCTGAAGAGCGGATACTGAAAAAGAGCCGGGCACGCGTATGAACAGGGAAGCAGCGGCAGTATTTTTAAACCTCATAGAACAGATATTCCGTATGACACCGGTTTTTCTGTGCCTGCGGCCCAAGATGGGACGGCACGAAAATATCGCAGCCGTCTCCGTCTACATCTGGGTGATCATGATCGCCGCCCAGTCTCTCTTTCGGATTCCGGAGGACTCGTACGTGATTTTCAGGGGCGCCTTTGCCGCTGTCTTTTTTGTGGTGCTCATGATCTTTTTCGAGGGCTCCCTCCTTCTCAAGTTTTTTCTCTATATTTCGGCCTGGCTGTTCGCGGAGCTCATGACATCTCTCGACGCGTTTCTCGGCTGGATTCTGCGCCGGCAGTCCGCACTCAGCTACGAGCATATCTGTCTCATTCTCGCCTCGGTCATGCTGGTGGTTTTTGCTGTATTTGTCCGCAGCTGGCTGAAGGAGAGAATCCTTCTTCTGTTTGATCAGATGACGCCCGGGGACGGCGCCCTGATTCTCGCCATGCCCGTGCTGTTTCTTGTGATGCTGTTTTTCGGGACGCGGACCATTTTCAATACGGGAGTTCTGCTGGCCGGACCCGTGTCATCTGTCATATTCTATCTCGCCTTCTGCCTCATGATGCTGATTCTCTATATCCTGATGATTTCCGACCGCGTGACGCTCATGAGCGAGAGGCGGTCGCGGGCGATGCTTTCGGCCGCGCGGCAGGTGATTGAGCTCAAGAAGGAGAATTACGACAGAATACAGTCATATCAGAAGGAGATCCGCCTCATCCGCCACGACTTCCGGCATCACATCCACGCGCTCCGGCACATGAGCGGCGCGGAGAGGGAGGAGTACCTGTCGAAGCTGCAGGCGGAGATGGACACCTCCTCGGAAATGTTCTACTGCGTAAATCCCGCCGTGAATTCCCTCCTGCAGGAGTACGCGGCCCGCTCGCGGAGCCGGGACATCCGCTTTGAGGCGCAGATCGCGCTCACGGAACCGACGCCGGTGGATTCCCTGACGCTCTGCGTCATCCTGGGCAACCTTCTTCAGAATGCCTGGGAGGCGAATCTGAGGTGCCCCTCCGGCCGCTTCATCCGCGTATACATGAAGAGCGAGGACCGGGCGCTCCGCATTATGGTCGAGAACCGCTTCGACGGCCATCTGAAAAAAAGCGGAGACCGCCTTCTCTCCACACGGGAGGACGGCGGTCTCGGCATGTTCAGCATCCACCGCCTGCTGGACGCGCCGGGCGACGACTTTGATTACTTCGAGAGCGGGGATACCTTTACGGCGCTGGTGTTTCTGGCGGGGCGGTGTGGGAGGGGGGGGGGGGGGTGTTTTTTTGAGTGTTTGAAGAATTTGGGTGA
>CAYLHR010000060.1:1805-11334 GCA_964383335.1 uncultured Lachnospiraceae bacterium | reverse complement strand
TGACTCGTTGCGTCCCGGACGCAATGAGTCAAAAAGAACCGTCCCCACTGACTCACAGAACCGCCCCCTGACTCACGCCCTGCCGGCTCACTTCAGTGCATCAAGCAGCGCGGCATCAAAGCCGTCATAGCCACGCTCCCGGAGAAGCGCCTGTACCTCGTCCACCGTCGGCAGGCTGGGCATCGCCCCCATCCGGGAAACCGTGATGGCCGCCGCGTGCGAGGCAAATGCGAGCGCCTGCGCCTGCGGCAGTCCGGCGGTCAGTCCCGTGCAGAAGGCAGCCACAAAGGAGTCCCCCGCCGCCGTCGGATCGGCGACCTCCGGCATGCGCACGCAGTCGGTGTGGGCAATGCCGTCCTCACCCGCGATCACGGAGCCATTGCCGCCCATCGTGATGATGAGGTTTTTCACGCCGCGCTCCCTGAAGGCCTTCGCCACAATTTCAACATCTTCATAATTAATCCCGTTCTCCACGCGGATCGGGTGGCCCGCGAGGATCGCCGCCTCGTGCTCATTGGGCGACAGAAACGCGGCTGCGCCGAGCAGCCTGTCCGACATCGAAGCCGCAGGGGCCGGGTTGACCATAACCGGCACATTTGTCTCATGCGCCCACTCCGCGACCGTCTCGACCACGTCCATGGGCAGCTCAAACTGCAGAATCACCATATCATATCCGCCGACTTCCTCCCGGATCCAGGCGATCTCCTCCGCCGTGATCGTAAAGTTGGAGCCGGGGCAAACCGTGATCCGGTTGTGGGTCGTTCCGTCCTTCTCCTCGAGAAGGATCATCGCGACGCCCGTGGAGACCTCCGGGTCGGTCAGAACGCGCGAGATATCAATTCCCGTGCTCTCCGCCGCCGCAAGGAGCGTCTTCCCGAAATCATCCTTTCCCACCTTGCCGCACATGGTGACCTCCGCGCCGAGGCGCGCGCACTGCACGGCCTGATTGAAGCCCTTGCCGCCCGGTGCGGTCCTGAAGGCGCCGCCGATCACCGTCTCGCCCGACTCCGGCGCCCTCTGCGCAGATGCGATAAGATCCATATTGAAGCTTCCGACTACCAGAATTTTCGGTTTTTTCAGCATTTTGATATCCTCCCTTGAGTCAGTGGGGACGGTTCTTTTTGACTCATTTTTAAGATGAGCCTGCTGAGACGGCCCCGCCGTCCAGCTGCCCCCTAATCCGTGACGTGACCCGAAAATGAGTCAGAAAGAACCGTCCCCGCCGACTCATTCATCCGGTCCAGAATCCGCCTGGTGACGAGCATTTCCTTAAGAGAGGCCCGCGGCCTTCTTCCGGCCGCAAAGTCCTCGAGGGTCGCCGCCGCGAAGATCGGGTAGTAGACGTCACTGTCCGTACTGAGAGGGATTTTTACCGGCTCCTTCCCGAATTCGCGTGCCTCCAGGCAGTTCTCCGCAAGAGTATAATACCCGTTGTCCGTCACGATCGTCCACCTGTTTTCGCGCTTCAGCTCCTCATCCATCGGATAGGCGTAGCCCGTCTCAAGGGAGAGCGAGGTGCCCGTGTCAAGCCGCAGCAGCGATGAGGCGTAGGTCTCGATATCGTATTCCCCGCCGTACTGGTACGCGGATGCCAGAACCTCCGCCGACTCCGCGCCCGCAAGGTAGAGGGCCATGTCGATAAAATGGACGCCGAGATTCGTCATGCAGCCGCCCCCGGCCGTCTTCCGGGACAGCATCCAGCGGGAGGTCGCCAGGTATCTCGAGGGAGGACCCGCTATGAAGCGGAAGCTCATGTGGCGGATCTTCCCGGAAAGTAGAGAATCCTTCAGGCGGTTGACCGTATCGCTCCAGCGCCACACAAAGGGAATGGCGCAGAATACGCCGGCTCTCTCCGCCGCCCTCTCCACCTCGGCGGTCTCCTCCGCGTCAAGCCCCATGGGCTTTTCCATCGCGAAGGGAATACCGCGGCGGATCAGCTCGAGGGCCATGTCCTTCATCTCACAGTGCGGAGCGAAGGCGAACACGAAATCCGGCCGCTCAGCGTCGAGCAGTGCCCGCCAGTCTGTATAACATCTGCAGGAAAGCCGCTCCGCGAAGCTCTTCGCGATCTTCTCATCCGGATCGCTCACCGCCTTTACCGCGCCTCCGGGCAGCCCCGGAAAATACAGCGGCACGTGCCAGTGACTCACACCGATCATTGCCAGCTTCAGATCCTTCACTTCCATCTCCGCACTCTCCTTCTCATATCTTCCGTCTCACCGAAGCTTTCCGGCGCAGACCCCGCCGCAGCCTCCCGCGGCACGTCCTTATCCTCTCGCTTCGACGAGCACATTGTAAAGATTCTTCTGTCCCTCTGATCCGTTCTCCACGAAGCTGCTCCGGACGCTCTCCGTCGCCTTGACAAATGCCTCCTTGTCGACCTCGTTCACCGAAACGCCGTTCTCCTTCAGCGTATCGATCGCCTCACCCTCGGCCTCGGGCCAGATCTCATCGTTCCAGACGCGGGTGTACTCCTCCCCGGCCTTCATGATCGCCTCCTGGTTCTCCTTCGAGAGGCCCTCAAACCACTCCTTGCTGATGAGCACCGGATCGGGAATGATGAACTGCTCGGTCATGGAGTAATACTTGCCCACCTCATACATGGCGTTCGCGACGATGACGGGCGAGCTGTTCTCAAGGCCGTCGATCGTTCCCTGTTCAAGGCCGGAGTAGCACTCGCTCCAGGCCATGGCGACGGCGGAACCGCCCATGGCATTGATGGAATCGACCAGGATCGGATCCTCGATGACTCTCACGCGAAGTCCCTTCAGATCGTCCGGGCCGTTAACCGCGCGCTTCGTGTTCAGGATATTTCTTGAGCCCAGATTCTGCCAGGCCAGGATCATCATGCCGTTCTCCTCGACATCCGGCTCGAGGACGCTCATCACCTTGTCGGAGCTGATGACGTCGATGGCCTCCCTGCCGCTGTCCCACATGTAGGGAAGGGAGAAGGTCGACCAGATATCGCTGTAGGCGCTGAGGGCCGTGAGGGAGAGCTCCGTCATCTCGATCGTCTCAAAGCGCAGGCCCTCCATGGCCTCCGTGTTGCCGCCGAGCTGGGAGGAGTAATAAATCTCGACCTCAATCCGCCCGTCCGAATACTGCTCGATGAGCTCCTTCAGCTTCTCGGCGCCCTGCGCCTGTACGCCGTTTCCGGGGAAGCTGACGGAATATTTCATAAAAACCTTATCCTGGGACGCGGCACTGTTCCCGCAGGCGCCAAGAGAAAGAACCATGCACAGTGCCAGAACCACAGCGATTACCTTTTTCATTATATACCTCCTGATCACAGCTGACCGGAATAGTTTCCGCAGCTTCGCGTTGTCTGTGACTGAAAATGGGCCGTTTCCGGGATCTCAGATCCCCGGGAAAATCGAGTGAAGGTACTCGATTGATTTCTTCATTCCGATTGACGCGTCCGGGATATCATCCGGGTGCCATCTGCGCTCGTACTCGAGGGACAGCCAGCCGTCGTAGCCCGTCTCCTTCATGGCCGTAAGGATCTCCGGCCAGGGGACGATGCCCTCGCCGACGATGCGGGTGTAGACATTCCGCTCGGACTCGTCAGGATGGGAGACATCCGAGGATTTGAACTCGGTATTGCCCTCGTGGAAGACCAGGTCCTTCACGTGCATGTGGGCGACCAGCCCCTTCTGGATCGGAACGGCCTCCTCATAGGGCTCATTTCCGGTAAAGGTGAGATTGGCCTGGTCATAGAGGATGCGGACGGCGTCGCAGCCGATGTCCCGGATGAGATCCGCGCTCTGGCGGGCGGTCAGCGCCATGGTGTTGAAATGGTTCTCGATGACCAGCGTCACGCCCTTCTCCGCTGCCTTCTGCCCGAGATACCGCATGGATTCGATGAGCTTCGCCCTCTTCTCTCCCGTCTCGTCCGTCTCGCCGCCGGCGAAATTGCCGCCGTAGATCCGGATATATTTTGCTCCGAGGATCCCGCAGTATCCGATCACCTTCTCGATGGCCGCGCACTCCGCGAGCCGCGTCTCCTCGTCGAGGGAATTGAACTTCGAGTTGTAGGGCGTGAGGGCGATGATCTCTATGCCGTTCGCCTCAGCGCATTTTCTGATATCCGAGAGTTCCTCTTCGCCGCAGTCGCAGGGGATGCCCGACCGGTAGCCGTCCTGCACGACGATCTCGGCCCCGTCTGCGCCGATCCGGTGAAACAGTTCAATCGCTTCCTTTACCGTATATTCCGGGGTCCCCATGGTGTGGCCCGCAATCCTGTACTTCATATCTTCTCTCCTGTCAATCGTGCTTTTTTATCTGCTGCAAACCGTCCGCGGGCGTCCTGTCACTCCATGGCCGGAAGTCCGGCCGAGGTCAGGACCTGATTCAGCAGGATGTGCGTCTTAAGCGCGTCCTCCGGGTTTGTGAGGGGCTCCGTGTCATTTCTTATGCAGTCGAAGAAATGGCGGATCGCATAGGAAAATCCGAGCTTGTCCGAGGAGTGCGCCCAGCCCATCGCAAGAGGCGTAAGCTCCGTCGTGTGGCGCTGCTCATTGTCCACCACCGTCACGCTCTCCGGCATGTTCACGAGCACCGTCCTGTCGCCGCCGTGCATCTCAAGGACCTCTTCCCACTGGCCGGCGCTTCTGTCGGCAATGAGGATGCCGGAGGACCCGCTCTCAAAGGCGATCTGCGCGGTGGTGAAGGTCTCGTAATCGGGATCCGTGAATTTGGACACCGCGTGCACCTCGGCCGCCTCGCCGCAGAAAAAGCGCATGAGGTCGATCATGTGCACCGCATTTTCGAGGGTGGCGTGATACTCCGTCTGAGGCCGGTTTTTCTGGGCAATCATGACGTCCGGCATGCCGTCTCCGAAGGCCTCCTTCGCCTTCGTGACCACCGGCGCGTATCTGCGGTTGAAGCCGATCATGAGCTTTCTGCCCGTCTTCTGCTTCAGCTCGACCAGCTCCTCGCAGTCCCGCATCGTCGTCGCCATGGGCTTTTCGCAGTAGGTGTCGATCCCGTGCTTGAGAAGGAAGCGCACCTGGTCCGCGTGCACCGCCTTCGGCGTCAGCACAAATGCGCAGTCGAGGCCGAGATCCGCAAGCTCCTCTATGGTCTGCACCGCGTGGGCCGCGCCGTAGCTGGCTGCCGCGCGGAGCGCGTTATCATAATTCTTCGCCATCACGCCGACGAACTCAATATCCTCCGTCTGCGCGAGAACCGGAAGAAAATGGTTCTTCGCCACATATCCGGTACCGATCACTCCGACTCTAAGCTTCTCCGCCATGATTTATTCCTCCCCGTCAAACTCTTTCATGACCTGTTTCAGCACGGCGCACTCCTCTTCCGTCAGCGCCCGGAGGGGCTTTCTGCACACATCCGTGCGGATCACGCCCTTCATCTTCAGCATCGCCTTAAGGGCCGGAATTCCGGGAATGCCCTCCATCCGGCGGTCCGCCTCGACGATCCTTCTCTGCGTCCCGACCGCCCCGGCGAGATCCCCCGAAAGGAACTCCCTGTAGAGGCTGTTGAAGAGCCTGTGGAAGACGGCCGCGGGCCCGCTCACGGTTCCCTTCCCGCCGCTTGCCAGGCACTGGAGGAAGAGGCTGTCGCATCCGATGAGGACGTCGGGAGCGGCTTCATTTTTCACGATATAATTCTCCACCCGCATGAGATCGGAGTTAGAGTACTTGATTCCGGCGATGCTGGGGAACTTCTTCATGAGAAGGTTCAGCACCTCCGGCTTCAGGTCATTGCCCGTGCAGCCCGGAATGTTGTAGATATACACCGGAAAATCCGCCGGCAGGGGGCTGATCACCTCCGTGTAGTACTGAAGCAGCGACTCGTCGTCCATGGGGAAGAAGGCCGGTGTCATGACGCCGATGCCGTCCGCGCCGATCTCCGCCGCGTGCATGGCAAGCTCCGCGGTCTCCTTCGTGCTGATCGCGCCGCACTGGATGAAAACCGGGGTCCTGCCGGCGCTCGCTTTCACCATGGTCTCCGCGATCTTCTTCCGCTCGTCCGCCGAAAGGAGAAGACTCTCTCCGTTCGTCCCGTTCGGGTAGAGGCAGTCAACGCCGGCATTGACGAGATACTCCGTCATTGACACGATGCTCTCATAATCAATCGTTCCGTCTTCGTTCATGGGCGTAATGGTCGGGATGACGACGCCCTTCATTCTTTTGTCACTCATTGGATATTTCCTCCCTGATTTATCTCCGGATCCCGCCTTTGGCGCGGGTGATCCGGCTTTTTATCTGTTATGTAAAATGTTCCGCTTCCGAAAAGCCTCAGACCGCGTACCCCATCACCGTCGGGAACCAGGTCGCGAGGAAGGGGATGTAGGTGACGAGAATGAGTACCGCAAATTCCGCGATGAGGTAGGGAACCATTCCCCTCACGCCCCTCTCGACCGGAACGCCGGCGACCTTGCTGGCGATGAAGAGGCAGGCGCCAAGGGGCGGCGTGCCGCAGCCGATGATGAGGTTCAGAACCATGATGACACCGAAGTGCACCGTGCTGATTCCGAGAGACGCCGCGATCGGAGCGAGGATCGGAGCCAGCAGGATGACCGCCGCGCTGCCGTCCATAAACATGCCCATGACGACCAGCAGAAGGTTGATGATGAGAAGGAACACGTACTTATTCTTCGTAAATCCGAGAATCATCTCCGCCACGATCGTGGACATCTGAAGCGTCGTCAGCGCGTAGCTGAAGATCTTCGCGCAGCAGATGATAAGAAGCACCGTCGCGGACATCGTCGCGCTCTTAAGGAGCATCGGGAAGATATCCTTCACCTTGATGGACTTCGTGATGAAAAGGCCGACGATGAGACTGTAGGCCACCGCCGCGGCTCCGGCTTCCGTCGCCGTGAAGACGCCGCCCATGATGCCGCCGAAGATGATGATCGGCATGCCGAGGGGAAGCAGCCCCTCCTTGATGATCTTTCTCTTCTCCTCCTTCGTGTAGGAGCCCGTTCTTCTCGGGAAGTGGTGCTTTCTGTCGCGGATCGCGACGGTCAGCATAAGTCCGAAGCCGATGAGAAGTCCCGGGATGAAGCCGCCCATGAAGAGGGCGCCGATGGAACAGCCGACGGCGACGCCGTAAACCACCATCATGATCGAGGGCGGGATGATCGGGCCGCAGGTCGAGGACGAGGCCGTGACGCCGATCGCCTCCTCGGGCGTGTATCCCTCGTCGATCATGGCCGGAATCAGCAGGCCGCCGATGCTGGCGGTGTCCGCCTGCGCGGATCCGGTGATGCCGCCGAAGAACATGCTGGATACGATATTGGCCTGGGCGAGCGAGGCCGGGATCTTTCCGATGAGCAGAAGGGCAAAGTTGACCAGCTTCTTTGTGATGCCGCCCTTGTTCATCATCTCACCTGCGAAAATGTAGAAGGGAATCGCCAGCAGGGTGATCTGTGTCGCGCCGTTGTATATCGACGAGGGGACGACGATCCAGGAGAGCGTCGCGCCCTTTGTGACCGTGAGAACAATCAGGCTGATGGTTCCGATGAGCCCGAGGCTCGCATAGACGGGGACGCCGAGTATGATGATGACAAATGCTGCGGCGACCAGTGTGAGGATCAGTGCTCCTGTGCTCATGCCGTTTCCTCCTCTTCCTTGTAGTTCTCGGGATCGTAGATATCAATGACATCTCTTGTGATCCGGTATTTAATGGTTTTGATGAACTCGTAGATCATGAACAGGCTTCCGACCAGAAGGGGCATATAGACCGCGACCTTGGGGATCCTCAGATAAGTCGTCGAGAGATTGCCGGTCCTGCTGATGAAAAGAATGCTGCCGTAGAAGAGAATGACCAGAAATGCAAGGGTTGAAAAGGTGGTGATGACCCTCACAACCGTTCTCACCGGCTCCGGCAGGGAATCCGCGGTTCCGGTGAGCTCCGTGTGCTCATTGTTCCGGATCGCTCTCGCGCCGCCGAACATGACGACGATGACAACCAGATTCGTGATAACCTCATCGCTCCAGACGATACCGCTCTTAAGCGCGTATCTGCAGAACACGTGCACCGCCTCGATCACGAGAATGACCGCCATCGGCGCAGCGCACAGGAAGTTTTCGATCAGCTCCACCGCGTGATCGAAACCTCTGTACATCTTTTCCATACCCACCTCCGTAAAGTTTGCTGTTTCCGCTGCAGGGTTGATCGGTTGCGTGTAAACGTTTACATGGTTTTGAAAAATATTCCCCGGATCTCTGTCCGGGCTTTTCTGAGTGTTAACTCGACCTTTCCCTTATTTCCGCCTGTTTTTCGGCCTCACGGGAAGTGGCATCGTGCTGAAATCGTCATGTAATTGTTTACATGCCAATCATACTTCTTTTCTTTATTGCTGTCAATTTCGCACATTTCACAAAAAGAAGACGTTGCTTTTGTGCATTTTGCCGGGACGATTCGCCGGCTTCTGTGCTGAAGCGCCTTTTGACGGCCCCCTGTTCCTGTGTTATGATGAAAACGTTTACAAAAGACCGGATATTTACGCTTTCCCTGATAGGAAAGCGGACGGAAAAGAGGACACAGACCATGCCCACCATCGAGGATGTCGCGAGAGAAGCCGGTGTCTCAACCGCCACCGTATCCCGCATTATTCACAACAGCAGCCAGGTGCTGCCCGAGACCCGCCGGAAAGTGGAGGAGGTGATCGAGCGCCTCAATTACCACCCAAACCGTCTGGCCCGCCAGTTCCGGACACAGCGGACGGGCAATATTCTCGTGCTGCTGCCGGAGCCGGACAATTCATTTTTCCACGGAATCATCGCCGGGATCGAGAGCGTCGCGGCACAGCAGGGATATCACGTCCTGATCGCCGCCACGCACAATGACCCGGCCCAGATTACCTATTACTTCGAGTGCCTGCAGCAGAAGCAGATAGACGGCATCATCACCTTCTCGGCGGAAATTGACCCGGAGACGCTGCAGAAGTACGCATCGCAGTTTCCGATCGTGGCCGCTATCCGCTATTACAAGGGCATGAAGGTGCCCAATGTGACCATCGACAACCGGAAGGCCGCGCGGGACATCACGTCCTACCTGCTGAATCTGGGGCACAGACAGGTCGCCTGTCTGGCCGGGGACACGGATATCATCCTCTACCGCGACAGACTGGACGGATTTTTTGACGCAATGAAAGAGAGGGGCCTTGAGGCTGACCCCTCCCTCATTATCCGCTCGGACGTCTCCATCGAGAGCGGTCTAGACGCCGCGGCGAAGCTGCTTGGCGCCGGCGTGCCCTTCACGGGGATTGTCACCTGCGGGGACACCATGGCGATCGGGGCCGCGAGGGCCCTCAAAAATGCGGGAATAAAAGTCCCGGACGACGTCGCCGTCACGGGCTTTGACGACATCCCGCTCTCCGCTCTCTTCAGCCCGCCGCTCACAACCGTGCGGCAGCCCCGCCGGCAGATCGGGATCCGATGTATGGAGAAGCTCCTCGACCTCATCGAGGGAAGGCCGCTCCCGAACCGCCAGGAGGTGCTGCCCTACGAGCTGGTGATCCGGGAGAGCTCGGGAAACTTTATAGGATGAGTCAGGGGGACGG
>CAYLHR010000060.1:0-1795 GCA_964383335.1 uncultured Lachnospiraceae bacterium | reverse complement strand
TGCGTCCGGGACGCAATGAGTCAAAAAGAACCGTCCCCCTGACTCACTTTGACTCGCGCCGCCTTATTTCAGTTTACAGGCAGGCATCAGATATTGATTAAAGTGTATTTCTATAATAGAACGCATATAGCTCTCCAGATCAAAGTGTCCTCCGCACAATCCCCAGTAGAACAGCGCCCCATAGAAAATCACGTTCAGATCATCGTAAATCTTCCTGACTTCCGTACCTTGTTTAAGGCAGCCGGAATCCTTCACCCCCTGCAGTGACTGCATAAAAAAAGCAGCAATCATGCCGTCTTCTTCTGACTGCAGCAGATAATCTATATTCAATGCCTGATTTCTGATATCCATAAAGTTAGATACAAATCCGAGGCCGAACTCCATAAACCGACGCGCAACGTAAACGTAAAGTTCCAGAACCCTTTCCTGCGGCATCAGACTCTCCGTATTATAATTCGTCAGGAATGTTTCATATATATACCGCAAAGAAAAAGCAAGGATATCATTCTTGCTCTTAAAATAATGGTACAGTGTTCCGTTGGAGATTCCCGCGGCTTCACAGATCCTCCGCATGGTGAGCGAAGAATAATCGTTGTCCGCAAGAAGGCGCACTGTCGCCTCAAATATATTAATTTTAGCCTGAAATGCTTTATCCGTCTGTGCCATACGGCCTGCCTCCCAATGTAATAATCGGCACAGCCATTGAATGGTTCTATTGGTGCCGTAAATTATTATAATTCAGAATTATGTGAATTGTAAACTCCCCTTGACAGACCCCTCAAAAGCATGTATGATCGGTTATGTAGAACAGTGTTCTAGAATTAGATTCTAGATTACAGTTCGCGAACATTGTTCTATGCGGAATGAATCTGTTTTTGGCTCTTTTTAGAACAAGGAGGCTGAACGATGGGTAAACTTGATGGGAAGGTTGCTGTCATTTCAGGTGCCGGATACGGGCTGGGCAGAGGAATTGCCTACGCGCTCGGAAGAGAGGGCGCCAAGGTGGCTTCGATCGGCAGGACCGAATCGAAACTGATTGATTTCAAAAAATCAATGGAAGAGCGCGGCTATGAGGCCATGTATTATGTAGGTGATGTTACCAAACGTGAAAGTGTCAATGCCTTTATAGAAGCAGTTGCGGAAAAATGGGGAACCATTGACATCGATATCAATAACGCGATGGCCTATAACATGGTCAGCTTCATAAACACAACCGACGAGGATATCGACAAGATCTTTGACTCCGCAGTCCGCGGCACTGTGTATATGATGCAGGCCTGCTATCCCTATTTCAAGAAAAATGGTGCCGGTAAGGTCGTGAACTTCAGCTCCATCGCCGGGCAGTTCGGTATGGTGGATCATTCTTCCTACGCGATCGCCAAAGCCGGCCTTTCCGGTCTGACGAGAGCCGTTGCGCTTGAGTGGGCGCCTGATAATATACAGGTCAATGCTGTCGCCCCCGCCGGAGCGAGCGAAGCATGGTTCAAATTCAAGGAGGAACAGCCGCCCGAAATCGTTGAAGCATTCCTCAATCAGATTCCTGCTCACCGCATGGGTGATCCCGAAAATGACATCGGCGCTGCCGTGGCATTCCTCGCGGGACCGGATTCCAACTGGATTACGTCCCGTACCATTTTCCTCGACGGGGGCCAGGGTGCCGTACGCTGAGTTCTTCTGCTTATCTTACATATTCCGTAATACAAAAGGGCTGCTGAACATTCGTTCAGCAGCCCTTTCTTTGAGTCAGGTGGTTATAATGGAGGGTGGCGGCAGCCACAAGGCATATTTAACCTTT
>CAYLHR010000059.1:0-11398 GCA_964383335.1 uncultured Lachnospiraceae bacterium | reverse complement strand
TGAGAAGATCGTCGAGAAATGCCAGGAAACACTGGATATCTACGCGCCTCTCGCGCAGAGGCTGGGTATCTCCCGGATCAAGGTGGAGCTCGACGATCTCGCGCTTCAGTACTGGAAGCCGGGGGTCTTTCAGGACCTGGTCGATCAGGTGAACGACAGGAAGGTCCTCCGGGAGGAATTCGTCGAGGAGATCTGCGGCGAGGTGCGCGGGCGCATGGAATCCGCCGGAATCAGGGCGGAGATCAAGGGCCGGGTCAAGCACTATTTTTCCATCTACACGTAGATGGTGAAACTGGACAAGACCCTCGACCAGATCAACGATCTGTTCGCGATCCGCATCATCGTCGACAGCGTGAGCGACTGCTACGCGGCACTCGGCCTCATACACGATATGTACAAGCCGATCCCGGGCCGCTTCAAGGACTACATCGCGATGCCGAAGGAGAACATGTACCAGTCCCTTCACACGACGGTGATCGGAAAGGACGGGACCCCCTTCGAGATTCAGATCCGGACCAAGGAGATGCACCGGATTGCCGAGTACGGTATCGCCGCCCACTGGAAATACAAGGAGGCATCCGACGGCCGCAGGGTCACCGGCAATCAGGAGGAGGAGAAGCTGACCTGGCTCAGGCAGATCCTCGAGTGGCAGCAGGATTCCTCCGACAACAAGGAATTCATGTCCCTTCTCAAGTCGGATCTCGACCTCTTCTCGGAGAGCGTGTACTGCTTCTCGCCCCAGGGCGACGTGAAGACGCTTCCGAACGGCTCATGTCCGATCGACTTCGCCTACAGCGTGCACTCCGCCGTCGGCAACCGCATGATCGGGGCGCGTGTTAATGACAAGTTAGTTCCCATGGATTACGTTCTTAAGAACGGGGACCGCGTGGAGATCATCACCTCCCAGAATTCCAGGGGACCCAGCCGGGACTGGCTCAAGATCGTCAAGTCCACCCAGGCCAGGAACAAGATCAACCAGTGGTTCCGCAGGGAGCTGAAGACGGACAATATCGAGCACGGAAAAGAGCTCGTGGCCCAGTACATAAAGTCGAAGGGATACAGCGCCCCCGACCTCATGAAGGCGGCTTATCAGAACGGCGTGCTCCGCAAATACGGCTTCCACGACTGGGATTCTCTCCTCGCCGCCATCGGGCACGGGGGTCTGAAAGAGGGGCAGGTCGTCAACAAGCTCATCGACCTCTTCGAAAAGGAGAACCGGAAGAAGGAGACCGACGAGGAGGTCCTGGCCGCCGCGCGCGGAAACAGGGACCGACTCACGGTCAGAAACCGGGATATGAAGGGCGGCATCACCGTCGAGGGACTTCACGACGTGGCGGTCCATTTTGCAAAATGCTGCAGCCCCATACCGGGCGACGAGATCGTGGGCTATGTGACACGCGGCAGGGGCGTCACGATCCACAGGACGGACTGCGTGAATCTGCTCAGCATGTCCGATATGGACAGAAACCGGCTCATCGACGCCGAGTGGCAGCTGCCCGAGGACGAGAAGATGTCCTCCACCTACGCGGCGGAGATCAATCTCTACGCCGACAACCGGACCGGTCTCCTTGTGGATATCTCCCGCATCTTCACGGAGCGGAAGATCGATATCGGACAGATGAACGTCCGGACCAACAAGCAGGGGCGGGCGACCATGGAGATGTCGTTTAACGTTCACTCGATCGGCGAGCTGAACGATCTGGTCGCGCAGCTTCGGCAGGTGCCGAGCGTCATTGATATTGAAAGAAAGACGGGGTGAACATCATGGCTGAAAAGCTGAAGATCGACTGTCTCATTGTGGGACCCATAAAGACAAACTGCTTTATCGTGCGGGACGGTGAGGACGGCCGGGAGGCGGTTCTCGTGGATCCGGGTGATGAGCCGGACCGGATCATTGCCCATCTTGAGTCATGCGGCGCGAAGCCCGTGCTCATCCTGCTGACCCACGGCCACTACGACCACATCATGGCGGTCAATGAGCTCGTCGCGCGTTATCCGGGCCTCCCTGTCTGGATCTCGGAGGCGGAGAAGCCCATGGTCGAGGATCCCAGCCTCAACAGCGGCTTTGCGGCCGCCTACTTTATCCACCCGGACCACTATTTTACGGACGGGGAGACCTTTGAGGTTCTGGGCCGCAGATGGGAGGTCATCCTGTCGCCGGGCCACACGGCGGGAAGCGCCTGCTTCTATCTTCCGGAGGAGAAGATCCTGTTCTCCGGAGATACCATCTTCCGCGCGAGCTACGGGAGATATGACCTTCCCACGGGATCGAGAACGGAGATCAAAAAGAGCCTCGTGAAGGTGCTGACTCCGCTCACGGACGACGTCGTCATTCTCACGGGACACAGTCTCATGACGGACGCGCGGTTCGAAAGAAAGATGTGGGACATCGTCTGATCCGTGAAGATCAGACCGGCACATACGTAAAGGAGCGAAGAGATTGCAGATCGGAATATCCGTCAGCCGCGAGGATTTTTTCTATGATATTCACTCGCTTGTAAAAAGCTTCTGTCCGGAGGACGAGGTGAGTATCTTCTCCGCGGATGACGCGGAAAAGTCCGGCCGCCCCTACGACCGCGTCATCGCCGTCACGGTTCCCGATTATCCGCCCGAGCGGAGGCGGGAGACGAAGGACGCGCTGAAAAGGGATCTCTATCTGCGCCTTAAGGAGGAGACGGGCCGGGAGCTGCCGTGGGGCATGCTTTCAGGCATACGGCCGACCAGGATCCCCATGTCCCTTATGAATGAGGGCGGAAGCTTTGAGGATTGTGTCCGCCATCTCAAGGAGCATGACTTCGTGTCGGTCAAAAAGGCGCGCCTCGCGGCGGAGATCGCGGAGCGGGAGAGAGGCATCCTGGAGGAACTGCCCCTCGGGGAGAGAAGCTACAGCCTCTATATCCACGTGCCCTTCTGTCCGACTATCTGCGAGTACTGCACATTTTCCTCCAGTCCGGCCGGTGTGTGGAAAAACCGGATGGGGGAGTATCTGGACGCGGTGCGGCGCGAGATGGCCGCAAGACGGAAGCGCCACGCCGAAGAGGGATTTACGGGCGCGCCCGTAAGCGTCTATATCGGCGGCGGCACGCCGACCGCGCTCACGGCGGAGGAACTGAAGGTGCTTCTTTCGTCCGCGGCGGAGATCTGGGATACGGATCAGGCACTCGAGTACACGGTGGAGGCGGGCAGACCGGATTCATTTTCACCGGAGAAGCTGAAGGTGCTCCGGGAATACGGCGTCACGCGCATCTCCGTGAATCCCCAGACCATGAATGATGAGACGCTGAAACGAATCGGCAGGCATCATACATCCGGGGACGCGGAGCGGGCCTTCCGCATGGCCAGGGAGGCCGGTTTCGAAAATATCAATATGGATATCATCCTTGGACTGCCCGGCGAGGGAAGGGCGGAGGCGGAGCACACGCTCGCCCGCATTGAGGCCCTCATGCCTGACTCGCTCACGGTACACTCGCTCGCGGTAAAGCGCGCGTCCCGGCTCCGGTATGAGATACTGGAGGACCGGATGAAGGACGCGGACGCGGACCGGGGCGAATTCAGGGGCCTGCGCTTCGACCTGCCCGATGAGATCATGGATCTCACCCACGCCTCCGCGGCGCGGATGGGCATGCGCCCCTACTATCTGTACCGGCAGAAGAATATGAGGGGCAATCTCGAGAACACGGGATTCGCGGCGCCCGGCAGGGAATGTCTTTATAACATTCTCATCATGGAGGAGGTGCAGACCATTCTCGCCTTCGGTGCCGGAGCCTCGACGAAATACGTGAAGCCCGGCGGCGTGATCGAAAGGGAGGTCAGTCCCAAGGACGTCAATACCTACCTGGACAGGAATCTTAAGAAATATGGGTCAGATTGTTGATTATAACCTGACGGAGGAATTGGAGCACGGCGTCTATGTGAGCCTTCTTGTCCGGGATCTCGCGCGGGAAATCGGCGTCCGGGAGACGGCGGTTCCCTCCCTGCAGCTGGCGGGCCTGCTTCACGACATCGGAAAGCTCCGTCTCGCGAATTATCTCTACGGCAACGAGACGATCGAAAGCCCGCTCGTGATCGAGGAGATGAAGTACGTCCGGATGCATCCCATGCTCTCCTACGAGATTCTGAAGGAGAGAGATTACAATGCGCTGGTCCTCGAATCGGTGCGATATCACCACGAGGACTATGACGGAAGCGGTTTTCCCGCGAACCTGCAGGGGGACGAGATCCCGCTCGGCGCGCGGATCATCCGCGTCTGCGACGTATTTGCGGCGCTCACGAGCGACCGCCCCTACAGAAAGAGCTTTGAGGTGGGAGAGGCGGTGAGCCTTATGATCGATGAGATCAAGCACTTCGACATGGGCATCTTTCTCGCCTTCCAGCGGGTGATTCACCGCGTGGGAACCTCGTATCACATAAAGCTCGCGGACAGCGACTCGCAGCTTCTTGAGAAATATTACCTTCCCGGGGAGCTGCCGCCCGGGGCGCAGGCGTAAATGCAGCAAATATCTGACAGAAATGAGAGTAAACCTATGGCAATGAAGAAAAAACCCGTAACCGGTATGAAAGACATCCTGCCCTCAGAGATGGCAGTCCGCAATTATGTGATTTCCATGATCCGGGAGACCTACGCGGCCTTCGGCTTCTCATCCATCGAGACGCCCACGGTGGAGCATATAGAGAATCTGCTCTCGAAGCAGGGCGGGGAAAATGAGAAGCTCATTTTCAAAATTCTGAAGAGAGGGGAGAAGCTGGATCTCAGTCAGCCGACGACGGAGGAGGCGGTCACCGACAGCGGTCTCCGCTATGACCTGACCCTGCCGCTCTCCAGATACTACGCGTGTCACGCGGCCGAGCTGCCCTCGCCCTTCAAGGCCCTGCAGATCGGCAGCGTCTACCGCGCCGACCGGCCGCAGAGAGGGCGCTACCGCCAGTTCACCCAGTGCGATATCGATGTGATCGGCGACGCCAGCTTCTACGCCGAGATCGACCTGATTCTCGCGACGACGACGGTTCTTTCCAAGCTGGATTTCTCCGGCTTCACGATCCGGATCAACGATCGCGCTCTTCTTAAAGCAAGGGCGGAGGCCGCCGGTTTTAAGGAGGAGGACTTCGAGCGGGTCTTCATCACGCTCGACAAGATGGACAAGATCGGAATGAGCGGCGTGAGGGAGGAGCTTCTGTCTCTTTACCCGGCCGCGACCGTGGAGGCCTATCTCGCCGGATTCCCGGAGGATCAGGCGGAGGACGCCGGCATCACGGAAGCCGAGCTCTCCTTCATGCGTGAGAACGGCTCCTCCCTTCCGTCCATCATCACCGCCGTCAACGCGGTGAAGAGCGACGCCTTCCGGATCGTCTACGATCCGACCCTCGTGCGCGGCATGGGGTACTACACGGGGCCCATTTTCGAAATTTCCATGGACGAGTTCGGCAGCTCCGTCGGGGGCGGCGGCCGTTACGACGGCATGATCGGCAGGTTCACGGGCCAGCCGACGCCCGCTGTGGGCTTCTCGATCGGCATTGAGCGCATCGTGCTCCTTCTCCTCGAGAGGGGCTTTGAGGTGCCGGGGGAGTCGGCCAGAACCGCCTTCCTGATTGAGAAAAATATGCCGGAGGACCGCCTGGCCGAAATCTACAGGGAGGCCATGGAGCTTCGCGCGGCCGGCAGGTGCGTCGACATTTCAATGATGAAAAAGAACAGAAAATTCCAGAAGGAGCAGCTCACGAAGGAGGGCTACGCGGAGATCCGCGACTTCTACGTGAACGCCCTCTGAAAGATAAATACAAGGGGGAAGCTATGGCAGAATCGATGAAAGGCCTCCACCGCACAATGCGGTGCGGGGAGGTCACGGAACAGGATATCGGAAAAGAAGTGACCCTGATGGGCTGGGTGGCCAAGTGCCGCAACAAGGGCGGCATCGTCTTCGTGGATCTCCGCGACCGGACGGGCATCATCCAGATCGTGACGGAGTCAGAGGGCGCGGACAGCCGCTTCGGAAGTCTGAAGCCGGAATCGGCGATCGCGGTCGTCGGAACGGTCCAGAAGAGGGGCGGAGCTGTGAACACGAATCTGAAGACGGGAACCATCGAGGTCATTCCGTCGGAGCTCCGCATCTTAAGCGTCGCCGAGACGCCGCCCTTCCAGATCGTGGACGGCATAGACACGCGCGAGGAGCTGAGACTCCGCTACCGCTATCTGGATCTCCGCCGTCCCGAGCTGCAGAAGAAGATCATTCTCCGCTCGAGGCTTGTGCAGATGATCCGCGACTATCTGACGGAGAAGGGCTTCCTCGACATCGAGACGCCCAACCTCATCGGCAGCACGCCGGAGGGCGCGAGGGACTATCTCGTACCCAGCCGCGTGCACCCCGGCAATTTCTACGCGCTGCCCCAGAGCCCCCAGCTTCTGAAGCAGCTGCTCATGTGCTCGGGCTTCGACCGCTATTATCAGATCGCGCGCTGCTTCAGGGACGAGGACCTGCGCGCCGACCGCCAGCCCGAGTTCACGCAGGTGGACATGGAGCTCTCCTTCGCGGATCAGGATGACGTGATCGGCGTGAATACGGGACTCCTTCTCAATCTCTGCGAGAAGCTTCCGCCCGTCATGGAGGAGCTGGGCTTTGACGCAGGGCTCATCGCCGGCATCAAAAAGGCCGGGGAGGAGATCCGCGCGAACGGAATCAGCCGCATGACATGGCAGGACGCCATGGATCTCTACGGTTCGGACAAGCCGGATCTCCGCTTCGGCATGCAGATCCGCGACGTATCCGATATTGTGAGAAACTGCGGATTCGGCGTTTTCACCGGCGCCCTCGAAAACGGAGGTTATGTCCGCGGCCTTAACGCGAAGGGCATGGGTGCGCTTCCCAGAAAGAAGATCGACAAGCTGACCGAGATCGCGAAGACCTACGGGGCGAAGGGCCTCGCCTGGATCGCGCTTCACGATGACGGCGGCGTAAAGAGCTCCTTCGCGAAGTTCATGACCGAGGAGGAGATGCAGGCCCTGATCGCGGCCATGGACGGACAGCCGGGTGACCTGCTGCTCTTCGCGGCGGACCGCTTCCGCACCGTCTGCGCCGCACTCGGCGCGCTCCGGCTCGCGATCGGAGAGGAGGCAGGACTCATCGATAAAAATGAGTTCCGCTTCGTCTGGATCGTGGACTTCCCCCTCCTTGAGTGGTCGGATGAGGAGAACCGCTACATGGCCATGCATCATCCCTTCACCATGCCGGATGAGGATGACTGGAAGAAGATCGACACGGATCCGGGCAGCGTCCGCGCTCAGGCCTATGATATCGTCCTTAACGGGACGGAGCTCGGCGGCGGCTCGATCCGGATTCATATGGATGACATTCAGGAGAAAATGCTGGAGGTCCTCGGCTTTACGCCCGAGCGGGCGAAAGAGCAGTTCGGCTTCCTGCTCACGGCCTTCCGCTACGGAGTTCCGCCTCACGCAGGACTCGCCTACGGGCTCGACCGGATGGCCATGCTGCTTACGGGATCCGATTCAATCCGCGACGTCATCGCCTTCCCGAAGGTGAAGGACGCGTCCGACCTCATGATGGGGGCTCCGTCCGCGGTGGATCCGAAACAACTGGATGAGCTATTCCTTGAGATAGCGGAGAGAAATGGCGACTGACAGAGACTTCAGACAAAAACAGCATCACAACGCGCGGCCGGTGGGGCGCAGCCTCGCCGACGGGCAGCGCCGCGCCGGCGCCAATAAGGAGCGCGGCACCAACGCCTCGAGGAGAAGAGCGGGTTCCGAGGCGAAAATCCCGGGAACCGGCACCTCCGCGGGTCGGAGTGCCGGCGCGGCTGGGACGCACAGAAGCGGCACTTCGGGAAAGCGGAGGTCCGGTGTCAGAATTCCCCTTTCCGGGAACCGGACGCGGAGCACCGCGTCCGGAAGCGAGGGAACCGCAAGAACCGGAACGAGAAGCGCGCAGGGATCTCCCCGCAGGAACGGAAGGAGAGAGAGGAATTCCGTCGCGGACAGGACGCGGCAGATGAATCTCCTGAAGATCCGGCTCGGCATCATCGGAGGCATTATCGTCGCCGTCATTGTGTGGTACTCGGTGGTGGCGGCGGGCTACCGCAGCAAATACCTGCCGAACACCTACATCAACGGCTTTGACGTAAGCGGCATGTCGTCGGACTACGCCGAGCAGCTCCTGAAGGACTCGGTGGAGGACTATCTCCTCGAGATCGGATTCCGGGGAGGAAAGACGGAGGCCATCCGGAACACGGACATCAATCTCACTTACGTCTCGAGCAATGAGGCCGCGGCGATCCTGAAGGGGCAGAAGCGCGCGGGCTGGATCCGCAGCCGCTTCGGCAAGGTGAGCAGCTATTCCGTGCAGACCAGCTTCCAGTACGACAAGGCCAAGCTCAAGATGTTCCTTGAGGCCATGCCCGAATTCCAGGCCGCCAACATCACGTCCCCGCGCGACGCGCACGTGGTCAGAAATCCCAACGGCACCTACCGCGTGGCTGAGGAATTCCTCGGAAATGAGCCGGATGAGGATGTCGTCATCAATGCCGTGAACGAGGCGGTGAACGCGAGCGCGAAGCGTCTCAGTCTCTATGAGATCGAGGGCGCCTACAAGGAGCCGAAGGTGAAGGCGGATGACGCGCAGCTCACCGCGCACGCGGAGAAGCTGAACAAGTTCATCACGCATAAGATCACGATCAACCGCAAGGACAATCAGACCACGGTGGTGGACAGCTCGGATATCACCAACTGGGTGAGCTACGACGAGGAGACGGACACCTACTCGATTGACGACGACACGATCTACGACTACTGCTACGGCGTCTTCATGAAGATCGCCAAGGAAGACAACGACATTAAGACCGTGATGAAGTTCAAGCCCAGAAACTACGCCGAGGTGACCCTTCCCTGCGCCGATTACGGCTATGAGCTTGACCTCGGTGACGAGGCGCACAAGCTCTTCGATCTCGTGACGGGCGATGCGGAGGAGGCTTCGATGGAAGTGTCGAACGCGATTCCCACGACGGTCGACCCCACCTTCGGCGGAAACTACGTGGAGGTGGACGTCACCAATCAGAAGGTCTACATTTACAAGAACGGCGAGACCGTGCTCACGACCGACTGCGTCACCGGGACGGAGAATTACTACGAGCGGCGCACGCCGTCCGGCGTCTTCAGCATCGTCGACATGGAGCGCGACCGGCTGCTTTCGTCCTCCGATCCGGAACACGGATATTCTTCGCCCGTGTCCTACTGGATGCCGTTCTTCGGCAGCTACGGAATGCACGACGCGGACTGGAGAGACGAGGATAACTTCGGCGGCGAGATCTACACCTACGCCGGGTCCCACGGCTGCGTGAACCTGCCGCCGTCCATCGCGGGCGAGGTCTACGACACTGTCGAGATTTTCATGCCCGTCGTCGTCTGCCGGGAGGGGGACAACGCGCCCGAGGGAACGGAGCGCGGGGATGTCGACTTCAATGCGCCGGAGGGCGGGCTCATCTACACATAAATGCGCGATATGCAGGTCGCTGCTGATCAATAATGATCAATGCTGATCAATACGCTTGAATAAAAACATCTCCCTCCTCGAGGCTGCGCTTAACCTCGTCGGGAGATGTTTTTATTCTTCGCTCGGGTGAGAGTAAGCTTCAGGTATATATGAGCTGCTTGATGCTGATCAATGCTGATCAATACTAATCAATGCGCTTGAATAAAAACATCTCCTTCCTCGAGGCTGCGCTTAACCTCGTCAGGAGATGTTTTTATTCTTCGCTCAGTGAGAGTAAGCTCCGGGTATATACTCCACTTGGCTGAGAAGTAAGCTCCGGGTAAAAACTCCTCTTGACGAGGTTAAGCGCAGCCTCGAGGAAAGAGGAGTTTTTACCCGGAGCGAAGGTTATCATCTCACCCGGAGCGTAGGCTCTTAACCTGCCACGAGCGAAGGCGGAGTTTACAAACATCAGTTCGCTATGCTATAATGCCGGAGTTGCCGCCCCTCATCCGCGCGAATACCCATATCTGGTGGTGCGGGGCGGCGGTCGGGGGTATATTTATGTCTAAAAAGGAAGTTTATGATGAGTCGAGCATCCAGGTTCTGGAGGGCCTGGAGGCCGTGCGGCGGAGGCCCGGCATGTATATCGGGAGCACGTCCAGGAAGGGACTCAATCATCTGATTTATGAGATCGTCGACAACGCGGTGGACGAGCACCTGGCCGGATTCTGTACGAGGATCGAGGTGACGCTTGAGCGGAACGGTTCGTGCACGGTGAAGGACAACGGGCGCGGGGTGCCGGTCGGCATCCATGAGAAGGGGATCCCGGCGGAGCGGCTGGTTTACACCACGCTGCACGCGGGCGGCAAGTTTGATCACGACGCCTACAAGACCTCGGGCGGCCTGCACGGGGTCGGCTCCTCGGTCGTGAACGCGCTGTCGACGGAGATGGACGTGCTCATTTCGAGGGAAGGGGCCGTGCATCACGATCATTTCAGGCGGGGCGTTCCGGATCTTGAGCTAGTGGACGGACGCCTGCCCGTCGTGGGAAAGACGAAGGAGACGGGCACGACGGTCAATTTTACGCCGGACCCCGAGATTTTTGATATTGTGCGCTTTTCGGCGACCGAGGTCAGGTCGCGGCTGCATGAGACGGCCTACCTGAATCCGGCGCTCACGATTTATTTCCGGGATCTGCGGGGCGACGAGGTCAGGGAGGAGACGTATCACGAGCCCGAGGGGCTTGTGGGTTTCGTCCGCGAGATCAGCAGGAACGAGGAGCCCGTCACCGATCCCGTCTTTATCGAGGGGGAGGACGAGGGCATCCAGGTTCAGATCGCTTTCCGCTACGTGAGCGAGTTTCACGAAAATGTGCTGGGTTACTGCAACAACATTTTCAACGCGGACGGCGGCACGCATCTCACGGGCTTTAAGACCGCCTTCACCCAGGTCATGAACAGCTACGCGAGAGAGCTGGGAATCCTGAAGGAGAAGGACGCGAATTTTACGGGCGCGGATATCCGAAGCGCCATGACCGCCATTGTCTCCGTCAAGCACCCGGATCCCAGGTTCGAGGGACAGACGAAGACCAAGCTGGACAATCCGGACGCCTCGCGGGTCGTGGCCAAGGTGGTGGCCGAGGAGGCGCCGCATTTCTTTGACCGCAATCTGGAGGTCTTAAAGAGCGTGCTGAGCTGCGCCGAGAAGTCCGCGAAGATCCGGAAGGCGACCGCCAAGGTCGCTGCGAATGCACTCGCGAAGCCGAAGTTCTCCTTCGACACGAACGGCAAGCTGGCCAACTGTATCAGCCGGGACGCGTCTAAGTGCGCCGTGCCCATGGCGCGGTAAAAGACCCGGAAGGCTTCGTTGAAGGCCTCCGGCTTTTCCAGAAGCGCGAGATGCTTTCCGTCCTCCGTGTC
>CAYLHR010000058.1:0-11533 GCA_964383335.1 uncultured Lachnospiraceae bacterium | reverse complement strand
GGTGATGTCCTCTGCCCACGAAAACCTTAGTGAGACGTCCCTGAATGACGCCGAAGATAAAAAAATGTGCTACATCTGCACGAAATGCGGCAATCTGGCGGTGGAGGGACTCTGCGACGTCACGGAGCAGGGCGACATGACGGCAAAGGAATACTATATCCCGGGAACCGAGCCCACGAAGAAATGCACCTGCCATGAGGCAGTTGAAATCTGCACCGAGTCCGGGGAGAGGGCCGGGACGCACTGTTCCCATACGGAGACAAGGGTCTATCTGAAAGAGGGAACGGAGGAGACGGATGACGCGGGATTCGTCATGCCGGCATCTCTTTCCGGAAGCGCGACCTGCTCGCAGCACCGGCATTTCTGGTCCGGCTGGTTCGGCGGAGACGGCAATACGGGCGGCGATCAGAACGGCAATCAGAACGGCAGCGGAAACGGCGGCTTTACCTGGCCGGGCCAGGGGCTTTTCGGCGGTACGGACGATGAAGACCTGCCCGGGATTGAGGAAGGAGAGGAAATCACGGATCCCGGTGCCGGAGACGGACAGTGGGAGGACGTGAATCCGGAGGGCTACGACAGCGGCCAGTTCGGAGATGACGATTCGTGGAATCAGGAAGAAGATGATTCGTGGAGTGAGGGAGACGGAGAGAATGTCTCTCCGGATTCCGGCACGGACGGCGAAAACGGCGGCCTCTGGGACTGGCTGTTCGGGAGAAGCGGCTGAGGCCGGCCGGAGAAGCAGCAGGGTGAAAGGACCCGGGAATCAGTCAGCCGGGCGGGATACAGGAGACATACGGCAAAGAGCGGCACTCCGTCAGGAGTACCGCTCTGTTATTTTTGTGATCCGGGGAAGAATCTGCTGCTTGCGTGACATCAGACCTTCCTGAAATTTGTGCTCGAATTCGTCGTCCCCCGGGAAGGCTTCCCGGCCCCAGGCGGCTCTCGCCCCGCTGCAGTAAACGACGGAGCCGTTCTCAACGATGCTGGTGAAGACGATGATGCAGAGATCCAGCTGCTTTTTGTAGGCAAATGTATCGGCGGCCGGCTGGATGCCCATGCTGTCGGTCTGAAGTGCCTTGGCGGAACCGACCATGATCTGGGAGATGGCGGTCTTGCAGCCGTTCAGGTCATAGAGCTTGACGTCGGAATTGATCATTTCCGCCAGCGTCCTGCCCGCCGTGCTGGACGATACCGCGAACATCTCCGAGGCAAATGTCTCGATGTCGAGATCCGCCATCGCGGCCAGAATATTGGCGGTCTGGCGGTCCTTTTCTGTCGTCGTCGGCGAGTGAAAATCCATCGTGTCCGAGAGCAGGGCGCCGAGCAGCAGTCCCGCAAGTCCCGGCGGAAGCGGGATCTGGTTCTCCCGGAAGATCGTCGCGATGATCGTTGCCGTGGAGCCCACGATCTCATTCCGGAAGGAAACGGGCTGCGTGGAGGAGAAGTCGTTGATCCTGTGGTGATCGATGACCTCAAGGATTCGTGCTTTCTCAGCCGCGGGAACGGACTGGGAGAACTCGTTGTGGTCCACAAGAATCAGCTTTTTGTTCTCCGAGTTCATGATGTGGTAGCGCGCCGCGTATCCCTTCAGCTTTTTCTCGCTGTCGACGACCGGATAGATATGGTATCTGGAGCGGAGCATTTTTGCGCCGACGTCCTCGGCCAGCTCATTTTCCGTAAAGGTGATGAGTTTGGTCTTCATGATCTTGTCGACGGTCGGGGCGAAGTAGATGTAGCGGGACGTGTTTGTTGCGCCGTGTCCCGATATGATAATCGGGCAGTGATGCTTCCGGGCGAGCTCCGTCACCTCGTCGCGGATGCCGGAGGACCAGACGCTGATCATCATGCCGGCGCCCTGTTCGATCACGCGCATCTGTGCCTTTGAGTCGGCTCCGATGATAACAATTCGGTCCGTGAGATCGTAGTTGTCGAGAAACTCCATGCACGTCATGGCCACAATGCTCACGCGCCCGTTGATGTGGAGCTCCTCGGGCTTCGGCTCATAGACGGTCCGGCCGTCGATGGTCTTCCGGATATTCTCCACGGTCGTCCCGGAGAGAATGTTGATATTATAAGCGGTGTCTCCGAGGCCGACCTCGGCGATATCGCTCTTTGTGATGAGACCCGCCAGACGGTTTTCCCCGTCCACCACGCCGCAGTAGGTGTGGTGCTCCTTCTCCATGATCCGCAGCGTCTCGAAGATGGTCGTATCTGGGGTGATGCAGGTCGGGGCATCGAGATCGATCTCGCTCAGCCTGACCCGCGCGTCGTCCAGAAGAAGCGGGGCCTCAAAGCCGAACCGTTTCAGAAGATATTCGGACTCGGCGTTCAGAGGACCGAGGCGGCACGGTACCGCGCGGACGCCCATCGCGCGCTTGAAGAAGGCGTAGGCGATGGCGGAGGCGATGGAATCCGTGTCGGGGTGTCTGTGACCGGTGATGTATACTGTGTCTTTTGCTGCCATGAGTGATTCCTGCCTTATCTCTGTCATTGATCTGTTTACAAGCACAGTTTCCAAATAATTATGATACCACGAAGAGGGACGGGGAGAAAGCGGGCTTTTATGAAAACCGCGCTGAAGTCTGTACGGGATTGACACAGGAAGTTAGTTGCGTTAAACTTCGGTAAAAGAATCCTGACGGCGGGACCGGCCCCTTTGTATCGCGCCCGCGGCCCTGACAATTGCTGACTGAATGAGGAGGGGAAATGAAAAGGTACAGATTGGGAATGCTTTTTGCCGCAGTGCTTCTGACGGGCGCCGTCCTCGGTTCCTGCGGCACGTCTTCCGCGGAACCGGCGGAGCCCCCTGTGTCCGGCGTGATCGGGGACAGCGGGCCGGAGGAAGAGGAGCCGTCTTTCGATCCTTCGCGCGCGGAGCCGGCCGGCGTAAAGGAGGAGACCGTGACCGTGCACGCGGATGCCTCCGGAAATCCGGAGCGGACCACGGTGAGCTGCGCGCTCCGCGAAATCGGCGGGAAGCCCTTCGTCGGGGACCGCACGGAGCTGAAGGATGTGCGCAATCCCGACGGCGGCGAGGCATTTCAGATCGGCGAAGACGGGACGGTTCTGTGGGAAAATCTGGGATCGGATATCACCTATGAGGGGGATACCGGTAAGACCGCCCCGGTGGGCGTGAAGGTGACGTATTATCTTGACGGAAAGGAAATGCCCCCTTCGGCCATGGCGGGAAAATCCGGCGACGTGAGGATCCGGTTCGACTACAGAAATGACATGGAGCGGAAGGTGAAAATCAGGGTAAAGGCTAAAGAACAGGAGTGGCAGGAGGAAGCGGACGAAGAGGAAGACGACGGAGAACAGGTGGATGAGGTGGAGGTCAGGAAGGCAGAGGACCTGACGATCCGCTATGAGGAGGAGGAGCGGACGGTGACGGTGCCGCAGCTTTTTGTGACAGCGGTCTTCCTGCCGGATTCTTTCTCCGCTGTTGAGATAGAGAACGGACGGCTGATTCAGCTGGGCAGCATGAGGGCGGCGGTCGGCTGGGCGGTTCCGGAGATGTCCGATACGCTGCGGCTCAGCCGGTTTGAAATGACCGAGGACATCGACATTCCGGAATTTGTCGAGATCCGCGCACACACAGAGGATTTCCGGCTGGATTTTACGGCGACGGCGGTGTCCGGCGGCCTTTTCGGGGATTTTGACGAGACGGATCTCGAGGATGCCGATGAGATGGACGAGGGGCTGAAAATTCTTCAGGACGTCTCGGACAGGCTGGCCGAGGGAAGCGGGGACCTTCTCGACGGGGCGGACGAGATGTATGACGCCCTCGTCGAGTACGCGAACGGCGTCGGAGCCGTATACGAGGGTGCGATGGCTCTGACGGACGGGGCTGTCGCCCTGGAGGGAAACAGCGCTGCGCTCACGGAGGGCGCGTCCGGTCTTTCGGAGGGGCTTTCCTCTCTGAATGAATCCATATCTTCGCTCGATCTGGACGCTCTGGCTGCGGCGGGCGTCCCCGAGGAGGTACTGGGACAGCTGGGGCAGCTGCAGGGCGGTCTTGCCGAGCTGACCCGGGGCTCCGCGCAGCTTACGGAGGGAATCGAGGCCTACACGGACGGCGTGTCGAAGCTGGCCGACGGAGCGGTGGAGCTGGAGGAGGGCGCCGGAAACCTAAGCGGTGCCGGCCAGGAGCTGGCCGACGGCTACGGAGCCGTATTTGAGGGAATCGATATCCTGAAATCCGGCTTCGAGACATTTGACAGGGACGGCATCAGGGAGCTGACGGATATAGGAGGAGAGGATCTTCTGAATGTCCTGTCCGGCCTTCGGGCCGTGAAGGCGGCGGACGGAATCAGGGAGAGCTTTTCCGGAGCCGCCCCCGGGACGGAGACGGAAACCGGCTATGTCATTGAGACGGCGGAAATCGGCTGACAAAAAGACATTGACTTACATGCCGAATCCTGTTATATATGAAACAGTCCGGCCCGACGGGCCGGGATAATAAGGAACTGCCGGACAGCGGCAGTTCTTTTGCTGTGAGGTGAGCGATTTGAGCGGTGAGTATCTGAGAGCGAAGAAAATGGGAGAGCGGGCGGTGCACCGCGCCGCTGTGCGGGGGGAGTATCCCTATCTGCCGGCGCTGGATCACCTGATCGCGCGGGAGGGAAACCTGGCGGAGATTCCCATCGGTCTCTGCGAGCTGCCTCTCCGGTCGGTCGTCGGGACAAAGACCGGGGGGAGAAGCAGCTCATTTGCCGGAAATTATATGCCCATCCTGGGTCCCGAGACGGAGTTCGGAACGAAGTGGCAGATCCTCATTCAGATTCAGGAAAAAGAGGGAATCCGTGACGCCGTCAAGGCCTACGAATATATGTGGCGGTTCTATGTGGAGGAGGGCAATAAGCGCGTCTCGGTTCTGAAATATCTCGGCGTGCCGGAGATCCTGGCGAACGTGACCCGTGTCATGCCGAAGAAGACGGATGACAGGCTCTGCCGCGCCTACTATGAATTTACGGACTTTTACAACGTCTGTCCGATATACGGGATCGAATTCACGGAGCCCGGCTCCTACAAAGTGCTGGCTGAGGCGGCGGGGCGGGATCTCCTTGAGCCCTGGCCCGAGGATGCGGTCATGGGACTCAGGTCGGCATTCTACCAGTTTGAGAGGCTCTTTCTCGCCCGGGGCGGCGGGAAGATGGATATTACCGTGTCGGAGGCATTTCTGATTTATGTCAGGATCTACAGTCCCGACAGCCTCATTTCAGAACCGGAATCGGTTCTCGCAAAGCGGATGGAGCGGGTCTGGGGCGAGTTTGCGGCCGCGGCGGGCAGAGGTCCGTCCATCGAGGCGGAGCCGGAGGAGGCGGAGCTCCGTCCCGGCAGGAGCATGGCGGAGAGCAGCGTCGGAGGCATAAGACATCTGTTGAAGAATAAGCCGGCCTATTCCGCGGAACACCCGCTTAGGATCGCTTTCATTCACAGGGACAATCATGAGAATTCGGGCTGGGTCTACGGACACGAGCTCGGAAGAAACCGCCTGGAGGATGTGTTCGGGGGAATGGTCGAGACGGCCGTCTTTGAGGACTGCGGGACGGATGAAAAGATGCGGAGAGCGGTGGAGGCCGCCAGGGCGGACGGGGACGAGATGGTGATCACGACGTCGCCCGCGCTCATGCCGGAGACGCTCCGCATGGCCGTTGAACACCCGGAGATGAAGTTTCTCAACTGCTCCGTCAACCTCCCGCGAAAGGCGGTCCGCACGTATTCGGGGAGAATGTACGAGGCCAAATTCCTGCTGGGCTGTCTGGCCGCTTCTGTCGCCGGCAATCACAAAATCGGGTACCGGGAGGGCCTGCCCGTCTACGGCTCGATCTCCTGCATCAACGCCTTCGCGATCGGCGCCGCGCTCATCGACCCTGAGGTGAAGGTGTATCTCAGCTGGAGCTCACAGAAGAATGCGGACTGGCGGAAACAGATGTACGAGCAGGGCATCAGCGTATTTTCCGGCCCTGATCTCATCCGGCCCGAGGAGAGCTCCAGGGAGTACGGGATCTATACATACGGGGAAGACGGCCGGGTCGTGAATCTGGCCATGCCGGTGTGGGACTGGGGACGATATTACGAACTGATTGTGCGCGCACTCCTAAGCGGCAGCTGGGACGCGGCCGGTTCCGCACGGAGGGATCAGTCGATGAGCTACTGGTGGGGAATGTCCGCCGGGGTGATCGACGTGATCCTTTCGGATCAGCTCTCCTATTATTCGAAAAAAATGGTCGGAATTCTGAAAAACGCCCTGATCGCCGAGACGCTGAATCCCTTTGACGGGGAGCTCCGCAGCCAGAACGGAATCGTCAAGCGCGCGGACGCCCCGCGCCTCACCTATGAGGAGATCATCTGTATGGACTGGCTGAATGACAACGTAATCGGCAGAATCCCGGAGCTCGATGAGATCGTGGATTCCGCGAAGACGGCGGTGGCGGTGAACGGGGTTCTGGAAGAGACGCGCTGACGGATTCAGATGGGCGGGAGGATTGAGCCGTGCGGATACTGGTGGTTGCGGATACGGAAAATAAGGCCTTCTGGGATTACTATGAACCTTCCCGGCTGGCGGGAACCGACCTGATTCTGTCCTGCGGGGATCTGGATCCCGCATACCTGGAATTTCTTGTCACGATGGTGAACTGCCCGCTCCTTTATGTGCGCGGCAATCACGACGGGGTCTATGACAGAAAGCCTCCTCTCGGATGCATTCCGGTTGAGGACAGGGTATTCTATTTCAGGGGGCTCAGAATTCTGGGCCTCGGCGGATCCATGCGCTACCGGCCGGGCGGAGACATGTTCACCGAGGCGGAGATGAGGAGAAGGATCGCCCGCGTCACGCCGAAGCTTGTGCTGACGGGCGGCTTCGATATTCTCCTTACGCATGCCCCGGCAAAGGGATACGGGGATCTGCCGGATCTGCCGCACACGGGCTTCTCCTGCTTCAATGAGCTGCTTGAGAGGTGGAAGCCGGCCTACATGTTCTTCGGACATGTGCACAGGGAGTACGGCGGTTTCACCCGCGAGATCCGCCACCCTTCGGGAGCGGTCCTCGTCAATGCCTGCGGTCATTACCGGGCAGAGATCAGTGACGAGGAGCTGTCCCGCCGGGGAAGCACGGGGTCTCCCCTCTATGACCTCTATCTGTCCGTTTCCGGAAAAACCTGATTTCGTGTATCATGTTTCCGCACATTTATGACATGGAAAGACCGGGCCCGCTGCTTCTGCACGGAACCCGGTCTTTTGTGCCTGTCATTCAGTTTTTCTCGAGCGCGTATTTGCACAGGGCGGAGAAGGTCTCCTCACTGATATCGTGCTCGATCTTGCAGGCGTCCTCGCGCGCCTGCTCCTCGTTTACGCCGATCTGGACAAAGAAGCTTGTCAGCGCCTTGTGGCGCGTATATATCTTATCGGCAATCTTCATCCCGGAATCGGTGAGCGTAATCATTCCGTCCCGGTTCATGGTGATATAGCCGTTTTCCCTTAGACGCTTTGTCGCGTAGCTGACGGAAGGCTTGGTCACGCCAAGGTGTTCGGCAATGTCTATGGAACGGATGTATCCGTGTTTTTCTTTCATGATGAGCATCGCCTCAAGATAGTCTTCCGCTGATTTTCTGATTTCCATAATGCTCTTTACCTCCGCCGCATCTCCCGTTATTTTCGGACAGAAAGAGGAGCCATGCGGATTCTGATTCGGCCGATCGTAAGCAGATAACCGTGAATTGAGCAGAATTTGTGTCAGCCGGTTCTGTCCGTGTTAGAAGAAGAATAGCACAAATCACCTCCTTTTTCAACACAACTGCATGAGTGTGCAGAATATTTAACTGTTCTTTCTTGTGCAAATGTTATATGAGTAGTATAATTGAACACATGAATTTCGTGAAAAACACAAGGGAGGTTCATTATGGGTCAAAATAACATGTTAGCGATGATCCTGGCCGGCGGCAGAGGAAGCCGTCTGCTGGATCTGACGAACAAAGTCGCCAAGCCTGCTGTGTATTTCGGCGGTAAATACAGAATCGTCGATTTCCCGCTCAGCAACTGCGCGAATTCGGGCATTGACGTCGTCGGCGTCCTGACTCAGTACGAGTCGGTTCTGCTCAACAGCTATGTCGCGCAGGGCCGCCGCTGGGGGCTTGATTCCCGCGGAAGCGGCGTCTTTGTCCTTACGCCGAGAGAAAAGGCCGATGAGGGACTGGAAGTCTATCGCGGCACTGCGGACGCGATTTCGCAGAATATAGATTTCATCGACAACTATAATCCGGAGTATCTCCTGATCCTCTCGGGCGACCATATTTACAAGATGGACTACGATGCCATGCTCGAGTATCACAAGGAGCAGAACGCGGAGCTCACGGTCGCCGTCCGCCCGGTGCCCTGGAAGGAAGCGCCCCGCTTCGGAATCATGAACACCAATGAGGAGGGGGAGATCGTCGAATTTGAGGAGAAGCCGAAGGAGCCGAAGAGCAATCTCGCATCCATGGGCATCTATATCTTCACATGGAAGAGCCTCAGAAAGACCCTGCTCGCGGACATGAAGAATCCGGATTCGAGCCATGACTTCGGAAATGACGTCATTCCCACCTTCCTCGCCGAGAAGCGGAAGATGGTCGCCTACAAGTTCGAGGGCTACTGGAAGGACGTAGGAACCATCGACTCCCTCTGGGAGGCCAATATGGATCTTCTCGGAAAGAAGAGCGAGCTGGATCTCGGGGATCCGACCTGGCAGATTTATTCCGATGACAGCATTTCCCTTCCCGCCTATATCGGGCCGGATGCCGTGATCGACAGAGCCTATATCACACAGGGCTGCACAGTGGAGGGCGAGGTGCATCATTCCGTTCTCTTTACCGACGTCAAGGTGGAGCCGGGCGCGGTCGTGACGGATACGGTGCTCATGCCGGGCGCGGTCGTCGAGGCGGGCGCGAAGGTTACGCGCGCGCTTGTTGCGGGCAATGTCACAATCGGAAAGGGTGCCGTTGTCGGTGACGCGGACAGCGAGAACATCCTTCTTGTCTCAAAACGTGTAAAGGGGGAAGAATAATATGCCGAGAGTATTAGGAATTGTGACAGCGGCTTCCAACCGCTACAAGGTGGAGGGTCTTCAGGAACATCGCCCCATCGGCTCATTTTCCTTCGCGGGAAGATTCCGCGTGGTGGACTTCCCGGTCTCCAATATGAGCAACAGCGGCGTCATTGATCATATCGTCGTCTATATTAACGGCAATCCCCGTTCGCTTGTGGAGCACCTGGGTACGGGGCGCACCTACAATCTCAATTCGAAGCGCGAGAAGCTGCAGCTTCTCTTCCACGACGAGGCCAACACGAACGAGATGTACAACACGGACATCGCGTCCTTTATGGATAATCTTCCCACGATTGAGAGAAGCCACTGCGAGTACGTCGTGATCGCGCCGAGCAATATGGTGTACCGCCAGGATTTCGGCAAGCTGCTGAAACAGCACATTGACAGCGAGGCTGACATCACACTGCTTTATCACAGGGTGGACAACGCGAAGTCCTGCTTCCTCGGCTGCAACGCACTGGCGCTCAACCGCCAGAAGGGCGTGCAGAACATCGAGACCAACATGGGCAATGTGGACGCGCGCAACATTTTCATGGACACCTACGTCATGAAGAAGGAGCTGTTCCTCGAGCTGGTTCTCAAGGCACACAGGATCTCCTCCATGTACCATCTGTCAAGAATCGTGTCCCTTGCCTGCGACGAGCTCGATGTGCGCGGCGTTCAGCACAAGGGATATTTTGCGGCGATCACGGATCTCAAGAGCTATTACGACGCAAACCTCTCCCTCATCAATCCGGAGAACGCGAGATCCCTCTTCGACGGAAAATGGCCCATCTACACAAAGACGACGGACGCCTGCCCGACAGAATATTTCGACGGCGCGGCGGTCCGCAACTCGCTGGTCTCAAACGGCTGCACAATCGAGGGCACGGTCGAGAACTCCGTGATCGGCAGAAATGTCACGATCAAGCCCGGCGCTGTTGTAAAGAACAGTGTGGTTCTCGCGAACTCCGTGCTCGGTGAGAATGTCCATATCACGAATCAGGTGGTGGATAAATGGGCGACGATCACGCACGCGAAAGAGATTGCGGCTACCCCGGAAAAGCCCGGCTATATCCGCAGGGACGACGTTCTCTGATGAGATTTGACGCGGCGCCCCTCGAGGGCGTGACGGACTATCCGTTCCGGGAGGCGCACGCGGTATGCTTCCCCGGAACGGACCGGTATTTCAGTCCGTTCATCGCGGCCAACAGAACGTGTTCACTGAAAACACGGGAGAAGAAAGAGACGGCACCGGAGCACAACTCCGGTGTTCTTCTTGTGCCGCAGATTCTGACCAACGTGCCGGAGGCGGCGGCCTGGGCGGCCGGGCAGATGGCGGAGCGGGGATACAGAGAGGTCAATATCAATCTGGGCTGTCCGTCCGCATCCGTGGTGTCGCACGGCAAGGGGGCGGGGCAGCTGGCGGATCCCGGGAGGCTGGACGCGTATTTCGGACAGCTGTTTGATCTGCTGGGCGCGCGGGGAAGCCTGCCGGTCCGCGTCTCCGTGAAGACGAGAATCGGGCTGGAGGAGGAAAATGCCGGGGAGCTGGTCCGGATTTACAACCGCTATCCCTTAAGCGAGGTCATCGTCCATCCCAGACTGAGGACTGATTTCTATAAGGGAAAGCCGGATCTTAAGGCCTTCCGGATCTTTTATGAAAGCTGCGTCCACCCGGTCATATACAACGGGGATATTGTTGACCGGGAGAGCTTCCGGAGGATTGCGGAGGCGTTTCCGGATCTTCCGGGCGTGATGATCGGAAGGGGCCTTGCCGCAAACCCCGCTCTCATCCGCGTACTGAAGGGGGGAGAGCCGGTCACGGGGAGCGAGATGAAACGCTTTCACGACGAGGTTTACGGAAGACGGCTTTCGGCCTACGGTCATTTCGGGCACATTTCCGGCAAAATGAAGGAGCTGTGGTACTATATGGGCTGCCTGTATCCGGGAGCAGACGATGCGCTCATGCGGATCAGGCGGTCGCGGGAGCAGGACGAATACGAGCGGGCGGCGGCGGACCTGTTCAGCCGCTTTGCGCCTGATCCGGGCGCGTGGTTCCGATCCTGATCCGCGGCAGGGGAAACGCACTCTTTTGACGGGCAGATCATTATGTTATAATAGTCGCAGTATTTCATGATAAGGAGAACGATATGAAAAAGAGGAGAGTGCTTCTTAAGCTTTCCGGCGAAGCGCTGGCCGGTGAGAAAAAGACGGGGTTTGATGAGGCGACCGTGCGGGCGGTCGCGGAGCAGGTGAAGGTGATCATCGACGAGGGCATAGAGCTGGCGGTTGTGATCGGAGGCGGAAATTTCTGGAGAGGGCGCTCATCGGATGCGATCGAGCGGACCAAGGCGGACCAGATCGGCATGCTGGCGACGGTGATGAACTGCATCTATGTGTCGGAGATCTTCCGCTCCGTCGGGATGAAGACGAAGGTGATGACCCCGTTCGCGGTCGGAGCCTTCACGG
>CAYLHR010000057.1:0-11562 GCA_964383335.1 uncultured Lachnospiraceae bacterium | reverse complement strand
GATCAGGATATCGACGCCGGACGCGATCTGCCGACGGATGGCGGGGAGGGGCAGGGGAAATGCCATAAGAACCATGGTCTCCAGTCGTGAGATCATGTCCTGGCAGCTGTTCGCGTGTATGGTGCAGAGGGAACCGTCGTGCCCGGTATTAAAGGCCTGAAGCATATCCACCGCCTCTCCGGACCGGACTTCTCCCACGATGATCCGGTCCGGCCTCATGCGGAGTGCCGATTTGATGAGATCCCGGATCGTGATGGCCTTCATATCCTCGTGGTTGGCTTCTTTGGCCTCGAGGCGGACCAGGTTCTCGATCCCCTGGATCTGCAGCTCCGCGTTGTCCTCGATCGTGACGATGCGCTCCTCTTTGGGAATGTGATTGGAGAGCGCATTCAGAAATGTCGTCTTTCCGGCCGAGGTCCCGCCTCCTATGATCATGGAGTATCCGCAGGAAATGAGCCGCTCCAGAAACGCCGCCGCCTCCCCGGTCACACTTCCGCTTTCCGTGAGGCGCGACATCGTGATTGCCTCCTCGGGAAACTGGCGGATGGTCAGAATGGGACCGTCGAGGGCTACCGGGGCGATGACCGCGTTGACCCTGCTGCCGTCGGCCAGACGCGCATCCACGATCGGGTGCTGCTCGTTGACCACACGGTTGCAGCTGCCCACGATCTGCTGGATCACGTCCTCCAGCTTTTCGCGGGATGAGAAGCTGCGGTTCCATCTCATCAGATGGCCGTCCTTTTCAATAAAAATGCAGTCCGGTCCGTTGACCATGATCTCCGTGACGGTCTTGTCATCGATCAGATCCTGCAGAATATCCAGGCGGCGCACCGAGCAGAAGAGTTCTCTGCTGATCTCGATCCGCTCCGAAAGAGACAGCCGGGGCTGCAGCGGATCGGAGAGGACAAACTCGTCAATCATGCCGCGGATGGTCTCGTCGTCGGCCCCGGGTGAGGCCTCCAGGCGTTCCATCAGTTTTTCGCGAAGGATCTGAAACCGTTCTTCATGCATATTCCCGCCCTCCTGATGAGGGAATTATAGCCATGATTTATACAATAGACAATATCGGAATAATAAACAATCTTTCGGGGCTGTTTTTGTGCAGTCCTTTGCTTTTGATAAGATCTTACGAAATACTCAGTGTTGCTTAAGATTCCTCTAAACAGTCTAGGTTGTAGGAGCTTTTTCTTATCTTCACTGTCGACCCCCAAGGCACATGCTGTCGCTTGGGGAAAAAACTCAGCGTTGCATCAGATTCCTCCAACAGTCTGGGCTGTTGGAGATTTTTCTTATCTTCACTGTCGTTTCCCCAGGGCGGAAGCTGTCGCCTGGGGAAAGACTCAGCGTTGCTTCTGATTCCCCCAACAGACCAAGTCGGTTGGAGGTTTTCCTTATCTTCACTGTCGAAACCCCCAAGGCACATGTCGTCGCCTGGGGAGAAGACTCAGCGTTGCTTCTGATTCCCCCAACAGACCAAGGCTGTTGGAGGTTTTCCTTATCTTCACTGTCGTTTCCCCAAAAGCGAATGCCCTCACGGTGCGTATGCATTTGATTCTCCGTGACAGTTCCACCGGAAGACGGATCCGCTCTGCCCTATCTGAAGCAGACGTACATGACGGCCATGAGAACAGGAACCGAAAAATGAAATTCCTCCGGCGCGAGCGCCCCGCCGCCGCTCCGGTAGTGGACAGGCGTTCCGCCGCTTATGGAAGAAAGAACCAGATAGTCCGCCAGGCGCCGGAATCTCTCCCGGAAGCCGGTAAAGAAAAGCATGATGAGAAGGGAGAAAACCGCTCCGAAGAGCAGCGAAAGAAAGGTGATCTTAAGGAGGAGATACGGTCCGGTCATGCATCCGATCGCAGCGAGAAGCTTGGCGTCTCCTGCCCCCATCAGCCGGAATCGGTGCAGGATGAGCCCGGCTGCAAGCGGCATCAGCGCGCCGGCAAGCCATTCGGCTGCCCCCGCGCTGATGCCGGATGTGGTATGAAGAACCAGGCTGCCGGCAAGCCATTCGGCTGCCTCCGCGCTACTGCCGGATGTGGCATGAAGAACCAGGCCGCCGGCAAAACCTGCGAGAATAAGCGGGTTGCCGATGCGGTCTGTCGCGAGATCGCAGATGGCTGCGGTCAGTGTAAAGGTGAGGAGATAATACGTGATGAGCATCTTCTTTCAGCTTTCCGGACGGTTCAAAAGTGTTTACTAAAGTCTACTTCGCAGAAGCACAGACCGCAATATCGGAAAACTGCGAGAAAAACCCTGCAGATCTTTGTGCACGGTGTCGGTTTTGGCAGGATCCTGCAGGGATGATATAAAAATACCGCTGCAGAGCCACACGGTACCGCAGCGGCATTTTCATATCATACGCCACATGTCATATCATGTCACATCAGCCGCTTGGCCAGAAGGTCCGGATTCGAGGCGAAGGAGAGCGCCGTCTCCTTCGTGATCCTGCCGGCCTTATAGAGATTCTGAAGCGATGTGTCCATCGCGATCATCTGGGAGCCGGAGGAGTGGATGAAGCCGTCGATCTGGTAGACCTTGTTCTCGCGGATCATGTTGCGGATTGCGGGCGTGACGACCATGATCTCGAAGGCCGGGACGATCCCGCCGTCCACGGTCGGGACCAGCTGCTGGGAGACGACTGCCTCCAGCACGCTCGACAGCTGCACCGCGATCTGGTGCTGCTGCTCGGCCGGGAAGACGTCGATGATCCGGTTGATGGTGTTGGACGCGCCCGTCGTGTGCAGGGTCGAGAAGAGGAGGTGTCCCGTCTCGGAGGCCGTCATGGCGACCGAGATGGTCTCGTAATCGCGCATTTCCCCGAGGAGGATGACATCCGGACTCTGGCGGAGCGCCGCCCGCAGGGCCGTGACGTAGCTCTCCGTGTCCACGTCGATCTCCCGCTGGGAGACAATGCTCTTCTGATGGCGGTGCAGGTACTCGATCGGGTCCTCCAGCGTGATGATGTGCGCGGCCCGGGTCTTGTTGATATAGTCGATGATGCAGGAGAGGGTGGTGGACTTGCCGGATCCGGCGGAGCCTGTGACCAGCACCATGCCCTTCGACAGATTTCCGAACCTGATGATGGATTCCGGTATGCCCAGCTTCACCGGGTCCGTCATGTTGAAGGAAATGAGCCGGATCACGGCCGAGAGCGAGCCTCTCTGCTTAAAGGCGCTCACGCGGAAGCGCGAGAGGCCGGCAACTGCGAAGGAGAAGTCGTCATCGCCGCAGGCGAGAAGCTTGGACATATCCCGCTGACCCGCGAGATCGTAGGTCTCCCGTATGATGCGCTCGGTGTCGGGCGGCATGAGACGGTCCGTGGATTCCATATAGACGGAGCCGTGCCGCCGGAAAGAGAGGCCGAGACCTGCGATAATAAATACGTCTGATGCACCCTCGTTTACGGCCTGGGTCAGAATATCAACAATGGTCATGACTGAATATGATCCTCCGGTTCATTATAATTACCAGCCGACTCTTCCGTCGGTGAGCAGATTCATGGTGTCTTCCGCCGGGGCTTCGGCACCGGAGACGACCTCCCACTTCACGATTCTGTAACCGGGCGTTCCGTCGTCCTTTGTGATGAGCGCCGCGGAGACCGCGAGCTCGTCGTTTTCGTCGATCGCGACGCTGAAGTCAAGCTGTTCCTCCGCGTTTTCCGGATCAAGTGCCGCCTCGTCGGTAAAGTCCCGGATGGCCGCCTCGGCCATGTCGCAGGCGCTGTTGTAGGCCAGCTTCTTTTCGACGCGGAGCTGCGCGCCCGTGAGGTCGCTCCTGGCTCCGGCGATGGAGATCGCCGCGAAGGTGAGGAGACACAGGATGAGGAACACCACAAGAAGAAGTGAGAGTCCGAATGTATGAGGTCGGATGTCATTTTTTTCCTTCAATGTCCTGCCTCCTTACGCTTCGTTCAGATAGTGGGAAAACGGAAGCTCCACCGCGGGCTCTCCCGATGCGTCTTCATTTACGTAGCAGCGGACCGTGCCCTCGATGCACTGGTCGACCGAGCGGATTTCGGCGGTCATCGTGCCGGAAGATGTGCCCGCGTCAAAAGGAACGGATAAATCCATCTCAATGAGGTCGGCGTTGATCTCCGCGCCGGGATACTCCTCAGTGATGCGGCCGCGCATCTCCTCCACGGACCGGCTGCTCCGGATGAGCTCGATGAGGGAGGATGCCGCGTCGGCTGCGCGGCCCAGCTCTGTCGCCTGGCGGCTCATTTTATGTGCGCGCACAAAGACGGACACGGAGGCCGCGGAGGCGACGGAGAAGAGCAGAAGCGCGAGGATCAGCTCCATCAAAAAGAGATGGGAGGAAGATATTCTGTTTCTGGCTGTCTTTGCTTTTGGCATCACTTCACCTCCATCGATCTGGCGGCGATGAGCGCCGACTCAACCGTTCCGCCTTCGCCCGAGCAGGTGACGCGGAAAAGCCCGCCGTCAAGATCCTCGACCCTGAAATCTGCGAGCTCCAGAATTTCCGTTCCGCTCTCCGGCAGTACATGCGCTTTTTCCTTCATATACAGTTCCCGGAGAACCCCGTCGCAGAGGTAGATCCGGGTCTCGCAGCCGGGATTGTCCGGATCCTTCAGAACCAGGGTCTCCATCCCGTTCCAGGTTTCCGTGGAAATGGAGCCCAGGGAGTCATTTCTCCGGATCTTCTCCGTCACGTAGGAGAGAGAGGTCCGCGCGCTGTAGTTTTCCCGGGCAGTCTCTACGCCGTGCTGGTAGATCCGTGCGGCGAAGAGAATGACGGTGATCGCGGAGAGCGCGAAGATGCTGAACAGGATGATCGGGAAGAGGATCTCGATGTGATGCTTTCGGGACGAACTGTTATTCATCGGTATCCTCCCTCACAATGACGCGGTATTCCGGGCGGAGGTTTCCGCCCTTCAGATGGTAATCCACGTAGAAACGGTCCTCATTGTAGCGGAGCCCGTAGTGCTCCGTCAGATAGTAGACGTCGGCGGGGTAGTGCCCCTCGTCGGCGTAGCACTGGGTGATGTCCCGCGTGAGGGCGCTCTCAAGCGCGTCTTTCTGGCGCTTGACGGTCCCCTCGCCGACTCCGCTCACCCCCGCGAGGAAAAAGCAGAGCAGCAGGGCAAAGAGAACGACCGGGAGGATGATTCCCCGGGATCCCCATTTTTTCTTTTTTGCGCTGAATCGTGCCATACGTTTTCCCCTTTTCGCGAAGTCCCTTTACATGGAGCTCATAAGACCCAGGAGCGGGAACATGACCGAGAGCATGATCGCCCCGATCGCGACGCTCATGACGATGACCAGAACGGGCTCAAGCGTGGCGAGGCGGTTGTTGATACGGAGATCGATCTCGTTCTGATACATATCCGCGATCTGTCCCATGACCTGATCCATCGATCCCGTCTTCTGGCCGATGGAGAGCATGCGGGAGTAGATGCCCGAGAAGATCTGATGCTTATAAAGCGTATCCGAGAAGCCGGCTCCTTCATGCATGTCGTCGCGGCAGGCCTTAAGCTCGGCGCCGAAGTCGGGATCTTCATTAAGAGAAAGCGCGAGATCCATGCTCTCGTCCGGTGTGAGCCCGGCGGAGAGCGTCATCGACATGACATCGGCGAAGCGGCAGGCGGCCGTCTGCCGGCGGGATTTTTTGACGGTGGGGAAGATCCGGGTGAAGTTCCGGAAGGAGTCGCGTCCCCCGCTCGTGCGGTTCATGAGGAAGATCACGGCCATGACGGCGAAGATCACGATCATGATGATGACAGCGTAGCTGCGGATCGCGGTGCCGATCTGAAGCAGCAGGGCGGGAAGGCCCGTCATCTCGGCGCCGAGGCTGAGGAACACCTCATTGAACACGGGCATGACCCGGACGAGCAGGACGGCGATGACGAGAATCATCATGGCGGAGAGTACGAGCGGATAGAGAACCGCGTTCTGCGTGCTCTTCCGGATGGAATCCTCGCGCTCGTAGTGCTTTTCGAGGGCTGCCATCACGGAATCGAGATTTCCGGTCCGCTCTCCGATCTCTGTCATGTTGACAAAATAGTCCGAGAAGACGCCGGCGCTCTTTAAAGCGGGAGCAAAATACCCCTGTTCGAGCATGCTGTTCATGATCGTCTCCAGCACCTTCGCGTCGCTTTCGCTTACGGCGTCCTCCTTCATAATGGAGATGCCCTCGACAGCGGAGATGCCGGACTTCAGTATGAGAGCCATCTGCCCCGCGAAAGAGGCGTGCTCGACATCAGAGAGTTTTTTTGTGTTCTGTTCCTGACTTGCCATGTGAACCATCCTTATCATATGAGTACAGGTGTTTTACGGTGACAACAGATGATATGTGATATGAACCTAAGCGCTTCTCAGTAATGGCCGATCGCCTTGTAGCGGTTTCTGCCCTCCAGATAATCCTTCAGCTCCTCCTGCGTGTTCGCGGCTCCGATGGTCGGATCAATGACGGTCCAGCCGCCGCCTGAGGGGAAGACGCCGCCGATGGTTCCGGAGGTCTCGAGATAGGCGGCGACCCAGGCGTGGTACATTTCCCCGAGATATCCGATCTCGACAGAAGCGGGAATCCCGCGGCTGCGCAGCATGGCCGCCATAAGCGACGCGTAGTCGAAGGCGATGCCGGTTCCGGATTCCAGCGTCTCCGCCGGTACCGGTACATAGACGGAGGGCGTGTTCGCGGCCAGTTCCTCATCGTAGGCGATATTCGCCGTCAGATAATCGTAGATGGCAGACGCGGCCTCGAGATCCGTCGCGCAGCCCTCGGTCAGGCTCTTCGCAAGCGAGGTCACCTCATCGCCTTCCGAGAAGGATACGAAGGCGTTGGGCATGAGATAGGGATTCCACTCATTCAGAGTATCCACCTCGATCTCGCAGTCCATGGCGTGGGCGAAGTTCGAGCCCGACGGCGTCTCCTCCAGCACGTCGAAGCGATAGGTGCCCGGCCCTCCGTCAAGCGGAAGGATAACGGGATCCGGCATCGTCTCCTCAGGAACCGGCCAGACGGACTTTGTCCCCTCGGGATCCGTGATCTCCACACGAAGGCTTCCTGTGCCCGACCCGCGCAGGAGTATGACGGAGCCTGACTCCGTAGTCAGGCTGTCAATCCCGAAGCTATACTCGGGGGCATCCACATGGGGAGTGGGATAATAGGTGCTCCCGTCGGCTGTCCACGTGTACTCATCGGCATTCGGAAGTGAGCGCGCAGTATAGGCCTTTCCGCCGGGGCTGCCCATGGCGGACCGGCAGCCGGCCGCGGAGGCGGCTGTTGCAAATACGGTTCCAAAAACCACCATTTTTCTGATAATAGTTCTTAAATTCTTTCTCATGTGTCAATTATATCACACAACTTTCCCGATGATGAGCATAAGTTGCAGTTTGTGACTATATATTTGTGAAAAGGTTGCAAACTTATATGATGAGAAGTTGCCCTTTCGAAAAAAATCGGGTATGATAGTAGAACCGATAGTGGCGGAATTTACGCTTCAGCGGTATTTCAGAGTCTGGAATGACGAAGATGCAGTCTGAATCACGCCTTACAGACGGGAGAAGGAGTGTATGATAGAGACGACAGATATTAAGCCGGAGATCAGGGTGACCATGTTCCGGCATCTCTCTGTCAGTGACGGAGTGCACAGTATTGACGAGGATGAGATCCGGTCGGACATGGTGGTGAAGCTGTTCGCCTATCTGGCCTTCCATCACGCGAAGAACTGCACGGCGGAGGAACTGTCAGGGGCGCTCTGGCCGGGGGATGACAGCGTCAACCCGACGGGCGCTCTGAAGAATCTGGCCTACCGGCTGCGGCACATCCTGAAGAAGTTCTTTCCTGACACCGAATTCATCATGACCGGGCGGGGGAGCTACAGGTGGAATCCGGAGCTGCCGGTGAGTGTGGACGCGGACCTCTTTGCCGAGGAGATCAGGAAGGCGCAGGAAGCGGAGAGCGCGGAGGTGAAGATCGGCTGCTATATGAAGGCCTTCGGCCTTTACGGCGGCAGGTTTCTCGAAAACTACGCAGACGAGAGCTGGATCGTGCCGAAGCTCGCGGAGTTCGAGGACATTTTCCTCAGGTCGGCCCATGAGCTGCTGGATCTCCTCTATGAAGCGGGAGAGTACGGCCTGCTCGAGGAGTATGCGGAGAAGGCGATTGAGATAGAGCCTTTTGAGGAATTTTTCCATATCGCCCTCATAAAAGCCTATATTGCGGGCAGCAGGCAGGCGGAGGCGGAGGAGCACTACCGCGCGACGGTGAGAATCCTCTACGACCACCTGGGCATCGGCCCCTCGGACGAGCTGAAGAAGCTGTTCTCCGCCGTTATGGAGCGGGATGCGCAGAAGACGGAGACGGACCTCGCCGTAATTCAGAGGGATCTTCACGAGGCGACCCACCCGAGAGGCGCCTATGTCTGTGAATACGGTGTTTTTAAGAAGATCTATGAGCTCGAGTCCAGGCGCGTGGCGCGTATGGGCATGACCATCTACCTCTCGCTCCTTACACTGAATCCGGTCGAGCGCGAGGGAGAGGACGAGACGGCGGTGCGCGGGCTCCTCAACAGGGGTATGGCGCAGATGCTGGAGGTGGCGGTCGAGTCCCTCCGCTCCGGAGACGTACTCACAAGATACAGCGCGAATCAGTACCTCATCATGCTGCCTGCATGTCCCTACGAGAATGCGAAGGCGGTCATGGAGCGGATCCTCCGCAATTACGAGAAGGTGAGACGGAGGGCCAAGGTCCGGATCCAGTACACGCTTATGGAGATGGAGCCGCCCGAGGAGGGTTCCCACGGGAATCCGGTGTTTCTTCCCTCGACGCTCCGCGTGCTGATCGACGAGGAGGACACGGAGAGCGGCGTATTCCGGGGAAGAATCGTGGGCATCGCCCTTCCGGCGGCCTACACCTTCCGAAGCGCGTCCGACTTCCTGCTTCTTGTCGGGAGCCTGCTCAACCGGATCGGCCGGCCGCAGCCGGGAAGTCTCGCCAAGAATTTCGGAAAGAGCGAATCCTATGTCTCCTTCAAGGCCGCGCCTGACCTGTTCCGGGATCCCCGGGAAGTCATAGAGGAGCAGGGGGAGCTGCGGACGGTGGACCTCGAGTTCCGGTCCCGCTCCCACAGCACCTGGCAGGGGCTGCTCTATGAGAAGGACGGCGGAGACCCGGTTCATTTTTCAAGTGAGCTGGAGCTTTTGGAGAAGATCGCGGACGGGGGCGGATCCCCGGCCGAATAGAAGCACTGTTTTTGAAAAGATTCGGGAGAAAGTGAAGTTATGAAGAAGGGAACCTCGTTTGTTGTTGAGATTCTTGACAAGCAGAATCACACCTGGCAGGGCAGGGTCTACTGGGTCCAGGAGAACCGGACCATGACCTTCCGCAGCGCTCTTGAGCTCATGCAGCTCATGAGCTCCGCTGTGGCGCCGGATGACGCCGTGGGCTTTTCGGAGGAAAAAGAGACGGCAGCTCTCGGCTGAACCTTAAGGGGTGACATAAGCCGTCCGCGCCCGGCGCGGCCGGTTATTATATAGAAATGAAATATGATAAGGGGGCGATTTCATTGAAACTTGCAAAAATGAAAAAACTGCTTGCGGGAGCCGTCGTGCTCGCTGTGCTGACAACTTCGGGGGGCGCGGTCTACGCCGCGGGCACGGAGAACGAGCCGGCGGCGGAGATGCTCGCGGAGGAGGAAGACGAGGACCTTGTGGACGATGTCTTCGGCTCCGGTGAAGGAGAAGAAGGCAGCGGGGAAGGTCAGGAAGAGGAGAACCAGTCCGAACAGGGAGGCGAAGAGGGTGAGCCCGAAGAGGAAGTCACCGAGGCGCCGACGCCTGAGGTGACGGAGGCTCCCGCCGAGGAGGAGCCCGGGGCGGAGAACGGACAGGAGGAGGCGGATGTGACTGCTCCTGAGACGGATCCGGCGGAAAATGAGCCGGCTGAGGCGGAACCGACGGAGACGCCGGAGCCGACACCCGAGCCGACCGAAGCGCCGACCGAGGCGCCGACCGAGGCGCCCACGGAGACGCCGACACCCGCACCGACGGAGACACCGGTTCCGGTGCCGACCGAGGCCGTGATGATTACGCCGGCGCTCGCGGGCGAGAAGGTGCCTTCTTATAAAGTGACAGTCAATTATGATTCCGAGGGGACACTGGTCCCGACACCCGATCCCGCACTCTACGCCTTTATCAAGGCCGACGAGGCCGAACCGGCGGCGGAGGAAGGCGCGGATCCTGTTTTTGAGACCCATTTTGCGAAGCTGACCTACAATGAGGCCGGCAAGCTCTCGATCGGAGAGCTGAAGAATGTGACTGAGGGAGCGTATACCCTGAAGCTCTTCACGGCGTCCGACAAGGCCAAGGGCGACGCGGCAGCGACGGACTCCTATGATCCGACCTCAGATGCGGGAAAGGACATCTTCACGGAGCTGAAGGTGGGTGAAGTCTTCGGCGGAATCTACAAGCTGAAGAACCTGACCTCCTCCATCACGGTCGGCAGCTCGAACACGAGCGTGACGATCGACGCGGAAGTGCAAGCTAAGGGCGGCGCCGTTCCGGGGATCATCAAGAAGATCACGGGTACGGCAAAAACCTCAAAGACCTTTGATTTTGCCCTCTATGAGACAAAGAATGATTTTAAGACGACGGATCTGAAGCCGATCTCCACGAAGTCCACTTCGGGCACCATCACGAAGGACGGCGGCGCGAGAGTGCTCTTTGACCGTGTCATCTTCACCAAGGCGGGAACCTACTATTTCTCCGTGAAGGAGACCTCCACGAAAGACGGAGGGTTCACGCCGGATTCCTCTGAAAACCACATCACTTATAAGGTGGAAGAGAAGAACGGCACGTTCGAAGTGACGGAGATCTCCGTACAGAAAGCCGGCACCTCGGCGGGCACATATCAGATTTCGCAGGCCTCGACAGGCAGCGGAAGCCCGACGCCCTCAGTCATCACGGTCGCTGTCTCCAAGCTGACGTCGGCCGAGAAGGATTCTTCCTACTGCTTCTACGGACCGGTGGCAAAGGAGGCCGACCTTCTGAATACGAAGACAGGCGTCCTGTCAGCCAAGGCGGGAGAGACGAAGAAGGTGTCAAAGGAGAGCGACGGCACATACAGCGCTTCCTTAAAGGGCACAATCTCTAAAAAGGGAACGTATTACGCGGCGGTCGCCAAGGAAGGGGAGATCATTCCCGAGGCCGTATTTGTGATCGAGGCTGCCGAGAACGCCGGAAAGCTGGTTTCCACATGGTCTGTGGCGGGCGCGCCGGCCGTGTTCACGAATACCTATAAGCCGACGCCGATCAAGGACCAGACGATCTCCGTGACCAAGAAGGTGACGGGGAGCCCGGACAAGGAGGAGACCTTCAGCTTCCTCATGAAGAGGAAGAGCGGCAAGACGGCCAGCACCCTGAAGATTACGGGCAGCGGGAAGGCCAATTTCCCGAAGAAGCTGACCTTCACATCTCCCGGAACCTTTACCTATATCATCACCGAGGAGAAGGGAAAGGCCACCGACTATTCCTATGATCCCTCCGAGTACCGCGTGGTGTACTCCGTGACGGACGACGGAGAGGGCAAACTCTCCTATAC